>CAKKPR010000048.1:13858-15323 GCA_919901705.1 Thermodesulfovibrionales bacterium
GCTCGTAATGACACAGAGGGAAAAAATTTCCGGATGAGATGTGCGTTAGTAATACCCTCATGGGTACCTGAAGATATCTTTTCTTCAAAGACAGCAAGCTCACAGATTAACTACTGGCAGCCATTGGGGACTCTCTACGTTGCCGCTGTTCTTCAAAGGGCAGGGCATGAGGTTAAGTTCTTTAACGGCGCCTTCATGACCCATGAGAAGATACTCAGGGAAGTACAAGAATTCAAACCTGCATTTATCGGTATTTATTCAACAACCTTTGGCTGGCAAAAGGCAAAGAAGACGGCAGGGGACATCCGTAGGGGCGGGTTTCAAACCCGCCCTTACATCGTGGCCGGCGGCCCTTATCCTATTGCAGTACAGGAACACTGTCTTGAAGATGCAGGTGAAGCATTTGATGCCATAGTCACAGGAGAAGGTGAGTTTACATCTCTTGAAATAATAGAGCGGCTTCACGCAGGTAAAAGCCTTGAAGGGGTTTTGGGTGTAATTTACAGGGCAGGGGAAAGGATTATAAAAAATCCTTCAAGGCCGTTAATTACAGACCTTGATTCTCTGCCTTTTCCTTCCAGAGAGCTTTTAGGTGATGCAAATCTGTATATTCCTCCGCCGGCTACATATAAGAGAAGGCCGGTGGCTGTTCTGATGACCTCAAGGGGCTGTAACAGAAGATGTATATATTGCTTTCAGATAGACAAGGAGAGAAAAAGCGGGATCAGATACCGCAGTGTTGAAAATGTATTGAAGGAGATAGAATACTGCATCACACAAGGTTACAGGGAGATAAAATTCATAGACGATACATTAGCCGCTGATTATGACAGGGCCATGCAGTTAGCGCAGGAGATAAGGAACAGGAAACTTGATTTTACATGGTTTACATCCGCATGCGTTAACCAGGTGGACAAGCCTCTGCTTCAGGCATTCAGGGATGCAGGCTGCTGGGCCATACTCTTTGGCGCAGAAAGCGGTGTACAGAAAAACCTTAATGCAATAAAAAAAGGTACAACCCTTGAACAGATTCGAAAGGCCGTAAAAGCAGCCAAGGATGTCGGACTCAAGGTCAGCACCCCTTTTATGTTTGGTATCCCGGGTGAGACATTTGAGGAAGGCCTTCAGACCATTGAATTTGCCGTAGACCTTAACCCTGATATGGCAAACTTTCATGCCATCACTCCGTTCCCAGGCACATACCTTTACGACAACCTTGAAAAATATGGCACGATATCTGATGAGCTTACGGACTTTACATATCAGGGCGCTGCATTCATACCATATACCATGACAAGGGATGAAATCCTTAAGCTCAGGCAGATAGCATTTAAGAGATTCTATTCCAGGCCGTCGTTTATCCTTAAAAAACTCCTTGAACTAAGGAGCCTGAATGACCTTCTTGTTGCCGCCAAAAGCGTGAAGAGCCTGTTCTGGCTCTGGACAAAGACTGATTTGTTCAGAA
>CAKKPR010000049.1:0-2904 GCA_919901705.1 Thermodesulfovibrionales bacterium
ATTTTTAATAAATAGAAATAATCAGAATACTGAACTTGGAAAAGAAAATATGGGGACACTTGTTAACCAGCATCTATAGGTCTTTGCTTTTGATATTGAAATAAATGTTTGTCAACTAACCTTTTCCCTCAAAACAGGGCATACACACCATCTTTCCATTTTTTATCCTCAGTCTTGGCTCCATAGTCTTCTCGCCGCACTTTTCACATCTGACGCTCTGATAAATCTTTGCCTCATCAGGCAAAGATACTTTGATATTTTTTACTTTGAACAGGTCCTCGTCTCTGGTCTTAAGTATTGAGTTTATCTTCCGTGTTTTTCTTTTGTGAACAGCTTTCATGACTGTATTTGAGCGTTCGCCCTTCATATATTTCTGCCATATCTTTTTTTCCTTTTCCGTTTCAGTGGGAGGTGTCCAGTCAATAGATATCCTGATAGCCTTGCCCGATGGCCTTTTTATGAATGTATAAACCTGCTTGCCATAGTCTCTGAATATGAGATTTCCTTTTCCAAAGGTGCATCCTGTCATGACCTGAACTGCGTCAACAGCGCATGAGTTGTTTTCGACAATTGCAACAATCTCTTCATCAGAGGCTTTCTTGCCGAGTTCTTTCAGGGCAAATGCAGATACCCTGTAACCGAGCACAAGGCCCGGACACACATGGCCGTGAAACTTAACAACCTCATCAAGCTTTTTCATAGATGGATTTTATATCCTCTCGTCATAATGCTTGATCAAAGTGCTGTATCCCTCATCTGCGAGGGTCTTTGCAACGCGGTAGGCATCATCCTTTGTGCTGAATTTTCCAATATTAACCCTGAAATAGGTACTGTCATTCACTTCTGCCTTTGTGATATAAACCTTGCTGTATTTAAACTCAAGGGCTGTTTTCATGCGCGAGGCATTAGACATATCTTTGTACGAGCCGGCCTGTATTGTGAAGGGACCTTCACTGCCTGCCCTTGCAGGAGAATACCGCACCTCTTTAACATATCTTGTATCCCTGCCGAGGTGTTCAATCCTGACCTTGCCTGTCCCGGTGCCTATTAAGCCTATCTCTTTTGCACACGCGTATGAGAGGTCCAAATCCCTTCCGGCAATAAACGGCCCGCGGTCATTAACGGTGCACTCCACACTTTTGTCGTTTGATATATTTGTCACCTTGAGTCTTGTTCCAAAAGGGTATTCCTTATGAGCGCATGTTTTTGTATACATATTGTAAAGCTCACCTGATGATGTGGGCTTGCCGTGGAAATCAGACCCGTACCATGAGGCGACTATATTTTTAGATTTAGGGACAACAGCATCAGGCGGTTTTGTATGAGGCGGTTTTGTCTCGGACGGGCTTGCCTTTGGATAGCTTGTCTCAGGATAAGCCTCATAATGTATCGGCGCGCAGGAAGCAAATAGCAAAAGTATCAGGATGCAAGATGCAAGTCGAAGCGACTCTATGTGAAGACTCGCAACGAGATGCAAGATGCAGGACAAACTATTTTTTCTGTATTTTTTATCGTGTATCGTGTATCGTGTATCCTGCATCAGAGTATATATCTGCTTAGATCCTCGTCTTTAACAATGTCAGCAAGTTTGCTTTTTACGTATTCCCTGTCGATGGATAATTTCCCGTTTTTCTTTTCAGGCGCTTCAAAGGATATATCTTCAAGGAGTTTTTCAAGGACTGTGTGAAGCCTTCTTGCGCCTATGTTTTCAGTCTTCTCATTTACAGTTGCTGCAATGCCGGCTATCTCATCTACGGCATCTTTCCTGAAATCTATCTCTACATCCTCTGTTGCCAGGAGCGCTGTGTATTGTTTTGTGAGGGCATTATAGGGTTCTGTAAGAATTCTCACAAATTCATTTTTCCCCAATGGGTCAAGCTCAACCCTGATAGGAAACCTTCCCTGAAGCTCGGGAATGAGATCAGATGGTTTTGACATATGGAATGCGCCTGCTGCTATAAAAAGAATGTGGTCTGTTTTCACAGGGCCATGTTTTGTTGTGACAGTCGTACCTTCAACTACCGGCAGGAGGTCTCTCTGTACTCCTTCCCTTGATACATCAGGCCCATGGCTTGAGCCCCTGCTCGCTATCTTGTCTATCTCGTCTATAAATATAATCCCTGTCTGCTGGGTCCTGTCAATTGCCTCTTTGGTGACCTTGTCCATGTCAATGAGTTTGTTTGCCTCTTCCTGCACCAGTAGCCTCAAGGCCTCGGGCACTTTCATCTTTTTCCTTTTAGCCTTTTCAGGGATTAAACCTCCAAGCATCTCTTTCAGGTTTATCTCGAGCTCTTCCATGCCGACATTTGAGATAACCCCAAAAGGCATGACTTTTTCTCTTACCTCAACATCTACATACCTGTTATCAAGTTTTCCTTCTCTGAGTTGCGACCTTAGCCTTTCTCTTGTTTCTTTATGTTTTTCTTTCTCTTCCTCATCAATGCTTACACCCCGCCCGCTTTCCTCGGCGAGTCGCCCGGGGCGGCCTGCGGCGGATCTTTGAGAAGGCAGCAGAATATCAAGAAGTTTTTCCTCGGCAAGGGACTCTGCCTTTTCCTGTACTTTTTTGATATGCTCTGACTTGACCATGTTTAAAGAAATCTCAGTGAGGTCTCTGACCATGGATTCAACGTCTCTTCCTACATATCCGACCTCTGTAAATTTGGATGCCTCAATCTTCAAAAAAGGCGCATTGGAAAGCCGGGCAAGACGCCTTGCAATCTCTGTCTTGCCGACGCCTGTCGGGCCTATCATGATTATATTTTTAGGAAGCACTTCCTCTTTCAGCTCAGGAGAAAGCTGCTGTCTTCTCCATCTGTTTCTCATGGCAATGGCAACGGCCTTTTTTGCCTTATGCTGGCCAATAATGTATTTATCCAGTTCCTCAACTATTTTTCTCGGTGT
>CAKKPR010000049.1:3004-4973 GCA_919901705.1 Thermodesulfovibrionales bacterium
GTGTAAATGCATATCCCTGATGCAATCTTCATTGCTTTTTCCGCTATCTCTTTTGCTGAGAGAGTTGTGTTTTCAAAAAGCGCCCTGGCTGCAGACTGTGCATAAGGGCCTCCTGAGCCGATTGCGGCAATTCCGTCTTCAGGCTCGATAACGTCGCCTGTGCCTGAGATTATGAATGTATGTTCTTTATCTGCGATAATCAGCAGCGCCTCAAGCCTTCTCAGAATCTTGTCTGTCCGCCAGTCTTTTGCGAGTTCTACCGCAGCCCTCTTTATGTTGCCGCGGTATGACTCAATCTTTGCCTCAAATCTTTCAAAAAGCGTAAATGCATCTGCGGTTGCACCTGCAAAGCCCGCAACAATTTTGTCATTATACATTCTTCTTATTTTTTTGGCATTGTGCTTTAAGACGGTGTTGCCCATTGTCACCTGCCCGTCTCCTGCGATAGCAACATTACCATCACGCCTTACACATAATATTGTGGTTCCTTTAAACATATATCCTCCATTCTCTACGGACTGATGCATGATACATGATTCATGATACACGTTTCAATTTCTCCATCGTGCATCTTGTATCGTGCATCATTTTTTGTTCTCCTTTGCCAATGGATGCGCCTTGTCATAAGTATCCATCAGGTGCGTAATGTCCAGATGCGTATATTTCTGCGTTGTTGACAGGGATGAATGCCCTAAAAGCTCCTGAATCACTCTGAGATCCGCACCGCCCTGAAGAAGATGACTTGCAAAGGTATGCCTGAGTGTGTGAGGGCCTATCTGACCCTCAACACCAATTGCCCTTGCATACTTGATTACTATACGTCTTATGCTCCTGTCTGTCAATCTTGTTCCGTTCCTGTTGAGGAAAAAAGCGGTTTCCTTTTTCTTAAACAATATCCTTTCGACCGTATAAGTCTTTATTGCCTCTATTGCCTTTTTGCCTACAGGCACCATCCGCTCTTTTTTGCCTTTACCCTTGACCTTAACAAGGCCTTCCCTGACATTGATATCTTCCGGGTTCAGTCCTGTCAATTCGCTTACGCGCAGACCGCTTGAATACAAAAGTTCAAGCATGGCCCTGTCTCTTGCCGGAAGGAAGCCTATTCCCTCAGGCTTTTCGACAAGTGAAAAAACCGCATCCACTGAAAGGAAATTGGGAAGCGTCTTTGGCAGCTTTGGCGTCGGAACCAGTTTTGCGGGATTGCTCTTTATATATCCTTCACGGTAGAGGAATTTCAGGAATGACCTTATTGTTGCGAGCCTTCTGCCGACAGTGGTTTTTTTATGTCCGGCATTAATCTGTTCTGCGACAAATCCTCTTATGTCATTCAGTTCGATAGCCTTTATTTCAGGGCCGATGTGTCCGAAGAATATCTCAAGGTCTTCCTCGTATGCCCTGAGCGTATGCGGAGACGCTCCACGCTCTATTTCAAGATAGCGCAGGAATTTCTGGGTGTTGGAGTTCATAGAGTATTTTAAGTCTCTGAATATGATTATTTCAACTTATAAAAGAGTTCGGGAACAAAAACCTAAATTGAGACAGATGAAAAGCCGCATATTTTGATGTCATTGCGAGCGTAGCGTGGCAATCTTTGTTTTAAGATTGCTTCGTCATCCCGAAGACTTCCGGGATTCATCACAACGACAGCGTAAGGGTTGTTTTATATTCGATACCCTGCAGAGTGAAAATTACCTTGACTTGCCTTGCTGTTTTTCAGTATGTTCAATAGCAAAAGAAAGGGTGATGGAGAGTTAAAAAATGCGTAAATTTTTAATAGTCCTGTTTGTTTTTGCATTCGCATCTTCCGCATCTGCTCTAAACATCAATGACCCTGCTCCCTTATTTTCCCTGAGGGACGGCAATAATAAGTATTTTCATCTGAGCGATTATGTAACCCCTTCCAAGAAGGGTGTCAAAGGCATAATCCTCAATTTCTTTGCCTCTTACTGCAAGCCGTGCAAGAATGAAC
>CAKKPR010000050.1 GCA_919901705.1 Thermodesulfovibrionales bacterium
CCCCCTTTTTTAAGGGGGAATTTTACCCTTTATCCCCCTTTTTTAAGGGGGAATTATTGTGAACACCTCTTTTTTATTTCCCCTTTTTATTCTTATTATTCCCCCTTATTAAAGGGGGTCAGGGGGTTGTTCTTTTCATATGTTCACCCTCTTTTCATAAAACTTTTGACATTACCCCCCCTTTTTTAAGGGGGAATTTCACCCACTCAACGTGAGAAAGAGCCACTATGTAATTTCTTATGCGCGTTTAATTGTATAACAAACCTCTGTTAAATACTGCCCGCAAGAAATTTCTTCAGGGCAACCTCACGCTTTTCAGGAATATGGCCGGTAGCAAGCCTCATAATCTCTGTATCGAGCACAGAATATGCCGGCCGCCTTGCAGGACGTGGAAACTCATCAGAGGTCACAGGGATTATCTCTGCTTTTATGCCTGCCGTAGAAATAATCTCAATGGCGTAATCAAACCAGCTTATGCCATTGCCTGAGTCATCAGCAATGTGATATATCCCGAAATTACCGCTCTCAATAAGTTTCTTTATCCCTGCTGACAAACTCACGGTAGATGTTGGAGAGCCGATCTGGTCCGTTACAACCTTTATACTAGAGTGCTCCCTTGCAAGCTTAAGAATCGTCAACACAAAATTGTTGTTCCCCCTGCCATAAAGCCCGCTGGTCCTTACTATATAAAATTTATCTGAAATCCATTGGATATATTTTTCCCCTGCAAGCTTTGACTCGCCATAAACGCTCAACGGATTCGTATTGTCAAACGGCGTATAAGGCCTGTCTTTCCTGCCGTCAAAAACATAATCCGTGCTTATATGGCATAAAGGAATTCTCATCTCTGCACAGGCCATGGCAAGATTCTGAACACCAATACCATTAGTCATAAAAACCCTGTCTCGCTCCCCTGCTGCCTCTGCCTTATCCACATTTGCATAAGCAGCACAATTTATGACTATCTCAGGCGCAGCGCTCTTCATATTCTTTAACACAACATCTTTTCTGGTTATATCCATTTCCTGTCTCGAAAATGATATGACCTCATGCCCCTCCTTAAGCAGAGGGATTAAATCCTGTGCAAGCATGCCCTTTGAACCGGTGATAAGAATCTTCATAAGCATCTATAAGCTGACGCTGTCAGCTATTTTTCTCCTCCCAGAACCCCTTGCTTTCGGCGCAAAGCCTTTCCTTAAGCGGCCTCCACCACGACTCGTTATCCTTATACCATTTGACAGTCTTTTCGAGTCCTTCATCTATCTTTACAGAGGGCTTCCACTGCAACTCTCGTTCTATTTTAGAATTATCGAGCGCATACCTGTAATCATGCCCCGGCCTGTCCTTAACAAATTTAATGTGCTCCTCTCCCTTTCCCATTATCCCCAGAACCTTCCTTGCAATTTCTATATTTTTAACTTCGCAATCCCCGCCTGCATTATACACCTCACCGGCCCTGCCATTATGCATAACCCTGTCAATTGCAGAACAACTATCCTCTACAAAAAGCCAGTCCCTGATATTTTCGCCCTTCCCGTAAACAGGGACCTGTTTATCCAGCAGAAGATTTGTAATCATCAAAGGGATAAATTTTTCAGGGAACTGGTAATAACCGTAATTATTCGACGGCCTTACAATTACCACAGGCAGGCCATAAGTCTTATGGTAGGCATGGGCTAACATGTCCCCGGATGCCTTGGATGCCGCGTAAGGAGAATTTGGGCTGAGAAGCGTTTCCTCTGTGAATTTTCCCTTTTCTTCCAGTGTCCCGTAAACCTCATCAGTTGATATATG
>CAKKPR010000051.1 GCA_919901705.1 Thermodesulfovibrionales bacterium
AGATAAGGGCAGAAACAGACAACCCGACAATCGGCATAATACTCTGCTCTGAGAAGAATGGTACCGTAGTCAAATATTCCGTCTTAAACGCAAACAAGCGTCTATTTGCTTCAAAATACAAGCTCTACCTGCCTACAGAAAAAGAACTGAAAGAGGAACTGGAGCGTGAAAAAAGGCTGATTGAAATAGAGCTTAAACTGTTAAAATCAAAAAGCAAAAAATAAGAGGGCAGGATTAACACGGCACATGGGTGATACTTGGGGTGTTTTGGCCGAAGAAGGAAAAGTGATTGTTTTATGACGAGAATCAATGAAGCAACAGATACGGATTTAAAGGTAATTGACCACAGAGGGAATGAGAAGATGGTGGTGAGGGAGATGGGATGAGAGATGGATTTAGTAAATTGTGAAATAAATAAATTTGTTCTTCTAACTGGCGCAGGTTTTACCCATAATTTCGGCGGTTTTTTGGCAAAAGGAATGTGGGAATCGATTTTTAATTATTTAGACGAAAACCGCCATTTAAGTCTTAGGAAAGAACTAAAAAATGATTTTGACTATGAATCAGTCTATTATAAGGTTGTTGAACGCGATAAATTCAATGAAAATGAAAAACAGGCCCTCTCCGAAGCAGTTTTTTCCGCATACAAAAATCTGGATGATAAAATAAGAGGTTATCGTTCTCTCGGCGTAAAACAGCCTGTAAGTATCGCTGCTGTAAAAAAATTTGTAAATAGATTCGATGGTATTCCCTCGGTGACAGGTAGAAATGGCACCAAAGGTTTTTTCTTTACTTTAAATCAGGATTTATTAATTGAACGGTATTTGGGCGGCTCAAATATGCCAGCTCTTTATGTCAATCAGCCAACCATTGAAGTTTGTCAGGATAAAGAATATCAGGAGAGTACTTGTTCTCTAATATTACCATTGCAAAAAGATTTAGAAAAAAACAACGGATTATCATCATCAAAATATTTTTATGTGAAATTACACGGCTCAATGAATTGGTATAGTTCTGATGGTACAAAAAAGCTGGTTATAGGCCGAAATAAGATTAAGCAAATAAATGAAGATCCAGTTCTTAAGAATTATTTCGAATTATTCAAGAAGGCTCTATCAAGTCAGGATATCAAGTTATTTATAATTGGCTATGGTTTTGGAGATGAGCATGTAAATAAGGTAATTTCAGATTCTATGGCGCAGAATAATCTAAATCTTTTTATGCTAAATCCTATTGCTCCAGAAAATTTCAAAAGTGATCTACATACCAAACCTCTTGGGCGCAAAATATGGGATGGAATTTCTAAATATTATCCATACAGCCTTGAGCAAGTGTTCCCTAATGACGAAACAAATGAATATAAACGCATTCGGAAAGATTTTTTCGGTAATTGAAAAAATTAATTGTTAGTTGGTTGAGTAAGAAAAAAGGCACATCCCTATTATTAGTCATAAAGAAGGACAAACGAAAGGGTACTATCGGAGGAGAAAGGAAACATGGTTTTAAAATCAGTTGAATCGCAAAACGTGGAATTCAAATCCAACTGGCGGAAAGCTAAAAATGCCATTTAAGCCCAAATTCACAATAACGCCTAAAATTAACAAGACTCTGGTTGAAATCGAGCGCGTTCGCGGGTTTCTTGATGCTGTCAAACTCAAGGACGACTGGATTGCCGACATGCAAAAAAAGGCGCTTATCCTTGAGTCACATCATTCAACGCACATTGAAGGCACTGCCTTGAGTCTTGAACAGGCACAAAGCATTCTTCAAGGTAAAAAGCTTAAAGGCGTAAATCGTGATGATGAAAAAGAGCTTTTGAATTACAAAAAGGCAATGGATTTCATCTCGAAATATCTTGGAAAAGATGACCCTATTACGGAAGGAATTATCAGGGAGCTTCACAAAGTTACTGTTAAAGGTGTGCGCGGGGATAAAGCAGACCCCGGAAATTATCGCAAGCTTCAAAACTACGTTGTTAATTCTCTTACACGCGAGATCATTTATACTCCGCCGGAGCCGCTTGAAGTGCCTCATCTCATGCGAGAATTTGTGGATTGGATCAATAAGGCTGGAGACCTGTCACCTGTTCTTATCGCAGGGATCGCGCAATTTCAGTTTGTCCATATTCATCCGTTTATAGACGGCAATGGGAGAACAGCACGGCTTTTATCCACGCTGGTTCTTTACAAGACAGGGTACGACTTCAAAAGATTGTTCACCATCTCCGAATATTATGACAAAGACAGGCCGGGTTACTATAAAGCCATTCAATCAGTCAGAAACAATGCTATGGACATGACCGGTTGGCTTGAATATTTCGTGACCGGCTTGCGGCTGCAGATGAAGGAAATCAGGGAGAAGGGAGAGCAAATAGTAAAACAAGATAATACGCTGCAAAAGATTAAGAGACTGGGCTTGAATGTCCGTCAGGAAAAGGCAATTAAATATCTATTAAGAACAGGCGCGATCTCTGTGGGTGAATATCAGTCTGTGGCTCCCTGTATACGCCGCACCGCTCAAAGAGATTTAGAAGATATGATGGGGAAAGGTATCATTAAATCAGTAGCTAAGAGTCAAACAGATCCGACAAGGCACTATGTCTTGCTGTGACAAGCTACTGTGACATGCTGTGACATTTTACTGCGACAAATATTGGTTCAAAATATACAAGACATACCGATTCTGAACTCCCTGCTCGAAAACTTGTCTGCCGACAGGCAGGTTGGTAAGATGTAGACAAGGATTTGAGGGATAAAGAGAAGATTAATCATGATTAACGAAAAGGCATTAAAGACATATCTCAGAAAAAAATTCAGGAATGTTTCCCGGATAAAAATCAGAAAACTCGGCTCCGGTGTTCAGGGAGCCGGATTTCTTGCAGAGATAAAAACAAGGAAGGGTATTAAGTCCTATGTCATAAAAAGTCTGAGCCCCAAAGAGTTCGGGCACGATTATCCATCGGACAGGGCAGCTGTTTTTCTTCTTGACCTTGACGAGTATAAAAACCTGCCCAAACATGTTAAGGCGCTTGATGTGCTTGCCGAGACGGAGAAAGGTTTGATAAAGTCCATCGGCGGCGGCAAGGAATATTATCTTCTGCTTGAAAAAGCAGAGGGCAGGCATTATTTCCATGACCTGTCAGGGTTTGCTCATAAAAAAAGGCTTGAAGGCCCAGACATGGAAAAGATAAAGGCAATGGCGGCATATCTTGCAAAGATTCATTCTGTTAAAAAAGATTCAAAAACACTCTACTGGAGAAAATTAAGGGACACTGTTGGCCATGGTGAATGTCTTATGGGTGTCTTTGACATATATCCCGACGGTGCTCTCCCCTATAAAGAGATGACGGATATAATAAAAAAGTCAGTTGACTGGATTTATAAACTGAAACCAAAATATAAAAGACTTTCACAGATACACGGAGATTTCCATCCCGGGAATATATTGTTCAAAGAAGCCAGAAGCCACCCCCCCATCCCCCCCTTGGCAAGAGGGGGCGAAGGAGGGGTAGATTTCACACTCCTTGACCGGAGCCGCGGGCCGTGGGGGGAACCGGCTGATGATGTGACAGCGCTCACTATAAACTATATCTTTTTCTCGATAAAAAATCACGGAACCGTTACCGGGGCTTATCTTGAGGCATTGGAATTATTTTTTGATGAGTATGTGAGATTGTCAGGTGACAGGGAAATTTACGAAACTCTTGCGCCATTTTTTGCCTTCAGGGGCGCTGTTGTTGCAAACCCCGTATTCTATCCTGAGGTGACCAGGGAGCAAAGAAGATTAATTTTCAGGTTTGTGAATAATGTTTTGGATTCTGAAAGGTTTGCCCCTGAGAAAATCGAGGATTTAATTTAGGAGAAACACAAAAATTTATAATCTTATCAAAGTGTTTTATTTGACAGCATACTTTAACTTCCTATAAACTATATAACAGTTAAATCATCATGAAACTTTTCCCCAAAGAAATAGATTTTTTTGAGATTTTCGACAGGGCTGCGCAAAACGTAACCAAGGCAGCTACCCTTCTTGTTGCCCTTATGAAAGATTTTGACAATATCGAGGCGCGGGCAAAAGAGATATACGAGGTTGAGCAGGACGGTGACATGCTGACCCATGACATTATGAAAAAGCTCAACAAAACATTTATTACCCCAATAGACAGAGAAGACCTGCACGCACTTGCATCAAGCCTGGATGATGTTCTGGATCTGATATGGGCCTCTGTTGACAGGATCGCAGTATTTAAGATAAAAGAACCGACAAAAGAGGCAATTGTAATGTCAAAAGACCTTCTTACGACTGCTGAGGTTATACATAAGGCGATAAAAGAACTGAAGGGAAAGAATTATTCTCATGTGCAGGAATACTGCATTGAGATAAACAGGCTGGAAAACAGAGTGGACAGGGCATTCAGGGATGCCCTCGGAGCGCTGTTTGATGGCGCGAATGACCCCATCTTTATCATAAAATGGAAAGAGATATACGAACACCTGGAAGATGCATCGGACAAATGCGAAGATGTCGCAAATGTTCTGGAATCTATAGTCCTTAAATATGCATGATACATATTTTCTTCTCATTTGTGTAATAGTTCTCGCAACCATCTTTGACTTCATAAACGGCTTCCACGATACAGCAAATGCAATAGCCACATCTGTCTCAACAAGGGTTTTATCCCCTAAGGTTGCTGTTGCAATGGCAGCAATATTGAATATGGTCGGCGCCCTGTCAGGGACTGCAGTTGCCAAAACAGTAGGTTCGGGTCTTGTAGAAACTGCGTCTGTCACACAGATTACGGTTATTTCCGCGCTGCTGGCTGCTATTGTATGGGATTTAATAACATGGTATTTTGGTCTTCCAACATCTTCAAGCCATGCCATACTATCAGGTCTTGTAGGAGCAGCAATAGCAACGGCAGGCACAGAAGTTATTATAAAAAAAGGCGTCTATAAAGTTCTTATGGGATTGATTTTGTCCCCTGTAGTAGGGCTAATACTTGGTTTTTTACTTATGATGTTTCTTATATGGATTTTTAAAAGATCCTCGCCATCACTTGTTACAAACCTTTTTAACAGGCTTCAGATTGTATCAGCTGCATACATGGCCTTCAGCCATGGCAGTAATGATGCCCAGAAGACAATGGGTATTATTACAATGGCATTGATAAGCTATGATGTGAGCCTGGGAAAACTTCCTCCCGCTGGCTTTCATGTCCCATTCTGGGTAATTATTCTGTGTGCAACAGCCATGGCCTTCGGTACAGCGTTGGGGGGCTGGAGAATAATAAAGACTCTCGGTGTCCGTCTTGTGAACCTAAAACCTATTCACGGGTTTGCAGCAGAGGCATCAGCTGCAACAGTCATAGAGATTGCATCCAGGATAGGACTTCCTCTCTCAACAACCCATATTATCTCATCAACTATAATGGGTGTGGGCGCTTCCAAAAGGCTTTCAGCGGTGAGATGGGGAATTGGCGGGAACATTGTAATTGCATGGATTCTTACAATCCCGGCATGTGCTCTGCTTGCCTGGGCTATCTGTAAAGCTATACACTTTATAGTTTAATAAAAATCCGGGGAACAAATGGATATTCAGGATGAGGATTATTAAAGAGTCGACTGGAACAGAACTATTTTTTGATGTATTCGATAGCCCGATAGGGACGCTGTATCTGATATTTTCAGGAAAAAATCTCTCGGGTATATATTTTGAAAGGCCTGAGCACAGGAGGGGGAAGACGCCGGGTTCGTTCAGGAAAGAACTTAAAGGATATTTCGAGGGAAAAACCGTTGAATTCGGGCAGAATATAATTTTCCTTGAGGGTACAGATTTTGAAAAAAAGGTCTGGCTTGCATTAAAAGATATTCCGTACGGACAGACAAGAACATATAAATGGCTTGCGGAGAAAATAGGAAATCCAAAGGCAACCAGAGCCGCAGGGCAGGCTTTGGGCAGAAATCCCATACCCATAGTTTTGCCATGCCACAGGGTCATAGAGTCAGACGGCTCGATTGGCGGATACTCGCCAGGTGTAGATATAAAGAGAAGATTGCTTGAGATAGAATATTACAATATAATGAATAAATAAAGAAGGAGAGAAAATGGCTACAGTAAAAGAAGGAGACAGGGTAAGGGTTCATTACACAGGAAAACTTGAGGACGGTACAGTTTTTGATTCCTCAAGAGATGGCACGCCTTTGGCGTTTACAGTCGGCAAGGCTGAGCTTATAAAAGGCTTTGATCGCGGCGTTATCGGGATGAGCGCCGGTGAATCAAAGACAATAAAAATCTCAGCAGAAGATGCATACGGACCGCATAATAAAGAGAGGGTATTTGAGTTTAACAGGGATAAATCTCCCCAGGACTTCGACCCTCCAATAGGTCAGCAGGTTCATATGCAGAGGGCTGACGGACAACCGGTAGTTGTTACCGTAATAGACAAGTCAGATAAATCATTTACCATGGATAGCAATCACCCTATGGCAGGAAAGAACCTGACATTTGATATCACGCTTGTGGAGATAGTATAGATAAACCTATATCCCGGTCTATGCTCCGGCAAAAAAGAGAAAGGCAGCGCTGCTTATTTTAAATCCTTACTTCCCTGTAATTTCCTTTACTTCTTCCTTGCCGTGCTTTAGCTCAGCTACCTGTTCCCTGTCTTCCCTCAAGAGCAGTTCCTGAAATTCTCCAACATGGGTCTTTTCTTCT
>CAKKPR010000052.1:0-9801 GCA_919901705.1 Thermodesulfovibrionales bacterium
CTCCGATTGTGCCTGCGAGGAGAAAGACAAAAAGAAGCAAGTCGCCCTGATCTGTATTAATGAACGGCTCCCTCGCCTCTCTGCCATGCTCCTTTGCAACCTTCTCTATTACAGACTCGTCAACACCCTGCCATTTATCAGAGGCAGTGACAGTGTCAGTGAATAGTGAATAGTGAATAGTGAAAAGCGCAAAAATTGCCAGTAAAAGTATTCCGCAACTTTTAACTTTTAACTTTGAATTTTGAATTTTCATATTGCTGCCTCCTCCTGCTTTATTACCCGCATCTTTACCAGAAGGTCAGGCCTTTTCTTATAAAGCAGCGTAACCATGCCTGCTGTCATCGCGCCTTCAAGGATCCCCAGCGGAAGCTGAGTCGGAATAAATGCAATAAGTATCTTCCAGAAAAGGGGCATGAATGCTGAGTCTCCTTTTATTCCTGATGCAAGTTCAACGGATGTTGTGAGGTATGTTGCCCAGTCTGCAAGGAGGCCCGCCATAAATCCTGAAACTGCAATATTCACTTTTATTAAACGTAATACTTTAAAAGTTAAGAATCCTGCAAATGAACCCATAACTCCCATGGAAACTATGTCTGCACCCCATGTGGTTAGACCGCCATGCGCAAGGAAAAGGGCTTGAATCAGCAATGCTACTGCTGTTATAAGTATGCTGATTGCAGGACCAAGGAGTATTCCTGATATGCCTGTCCCGCATGGATGGGAGCATGTGCCTGCTGTCGGCACCGGTATCGGCATGCATGAGATTATGAATACAACAGCAGCCATTAACCCGACGAGAGGCTTGAATGAGAGGTCAATTGACGATAGTTTCTTGAGCTTATACAAGCCCCACGCCACAAAAGGGACTGCAACCAGAGACCAGAGCAATGCCCAGTTGAAAGGCAGTATCCCCTCGGATATGTGCATGGCGTAGGCAGTGTCAGTGAATAGTGAATAGTGGATAGTGGATAGTGAAAAAATAAAGACTTTGGATTTTGAATTTTTAATTTTCATAATTTCTCCTAAAATCTCCATGCAATGCCTGCAAGCAGGGTTAAATCCGTCTCCGGCTTGTTAAGCCCGCCCTTTACACCAGCATCAATGGCGATGCTTTCAGATATTGAATATATCAGCCCGCCAAGTATAAATGCAGGGTGTGTATTGGATGTCTTATCGGGATTTCTCTCCATCCCGATATTTCCAACAACCTTTAGATCTTTCATAACCTCCACTTCAGCGGCAAGAGATGTATGCCATATGTCATTTCTGTTTGCAGCTTTGTCTGCCTGAAGTTTGTATCCGTTGCGCGTATAACCTAAATTCAGGTGAAATGCCCACGGTTTTATCTCCTTTGTGGTTATAAACACCGCACCAGATGACAGCTTTCCGTTGCCCAGACCTTTATCTTCATTGCCATTGGGAAGCGTAATACCCGGCTTAATGGCGAAGCTAAGCCCATCCTTTTCATAGAACCTCCACTTGCCCTCTAAAGACATATCCGATATTCCGTCTCCCTGTTCGGCGGGATCGGTGGTAACAACGCCGTCTATACTTGTCTTTTTCCATTGATACGGCATACCGAGAACAACATCCACATTATCCGTTATGCCGTAAGAGAGTAGCGTTGCCAATTCGCCTCCAGTCTCTTTCTTTGTCTCCCATTTATCCTCGTCCGCATTGTACTGCCGTTCTTTTTCGTAGGTGAATTCGCTGTTCACCTCAAGCTGAAACTTTCCTTTCCCCTGAGTGCCTGTGTCGTCACTAATTAGCGGATGGGCAGCGAAGGCCAATCCGGACCACAGCAGCACGATCACTATTGCAAGAATCCTTTTAAACATATCTTTCTCCTTTTTCATCGAAGTTTTTTAGGGATGAACGGTCTTCCGGCTTAGGGCAACCTACTCACCTGTCTTCCCAGTCGTTACGACCAGTGACTTCTATCGGGCTTTCGTTCCCTTCACGGCTGCGGGACAGCAGGGGATTTTCACCCCTTTCCTCGTTTTCAATTCCATTGTTTTTACTGCTTACCTCTAATCCCAATTCTCTATAAGGCTTGAAATCTGTTTATCTCATATATCACCTCCCTCTGCTATTTTTGCGTTTAATAATTTTGGAGAGGGATAGTGGGAATCGAACCCACATAGGAAGTTTTGGCCTCCTATATCTGGTTTTGCAGACCAGGTAGGACACCAGTCCCTTACCCCCCAATCTTTGTTCAACACACCACCTTTAATAATGCATTAACTATTGCCGCAGCTACAGGGCTTCCGCCTTTTCTGCTTAAGTTTGTTATGAATGGAAATCTCTGTGTAGATAGCAATGCCTTTGATTCCAATGCCTTTACAAATCCGACCGGAACACCGACGACAAGTGACGAGTGACGAGTGACGAGTGACGAGTGATTGAAAATTTCAATTACTTTCAGCAATGCGGTTGGAGCATTGCCGATAGCAATAATTCCGATGTTATTGTTTTCTTTTAATGCTGACTCAATTCCCGTCTCTGCCTTTGTTTTATTTTCTGAATTTTGAATTTTGAATTTTGAATTTTGAATTTTACAAATGACTTTTCCGCCCCATTTTTTTAGCAGTTTTTTATTTATTCCTGCTTTCACCATTTCAACGTCAGTAAGAATGTCCTTGCCTGCCCTTATTGCTTCAATGCCTGTCCTCACGGCATCGGGATAGAATACAAGGGAATTCTTAAATTCAAAATCAGCAGTAGCATGTATTACACGCTTTACTACAGGCAGCTGTTCAGGAGGAAAATTGCTCAGGTCTATCTCATCAGAGATTATCTCAAAGCTCCTCTTTTCAATATCTCCGGGCGCTTTAAACCCTGCCGATGCTATCCTTTCCAAGACCACATGCACAAGCTTTTCATGTATGCCGAGCGGTTCCGTATAAACGAATTCAACCCCGGGATAAATCCTCTCAGCCTCCTGTATCATCTCAGGTATATCCTTTGTAACATGCATGCCTGAACTGAGGAAAAAGGGGTGAACAATTACCCTTCCCGCTCCACCATGGACACTCTCTTTAATGGTATCCATCAAATCAGGTTCTGCGAATTGAAGATATGCAACCTTTACACAACCCTTGCTGCAACCAGGATGGATTGCCTGATGCAGCAGCCTTCCAACCATCTCAACATTATTTGCATCCTTCTTTGGGCTGCCATGTCCTATCAGGATTATGTTTTCCATCAATACTCCCTTGTAAAATTTATAAAATTATTTGCTATATCAGGGTTACTGCCGAAATGCACGTGTATGTAACTCGCAATGGTATTCTTGAACCGATACCCTTCATCCTGAATATCGGCGCCGCCTTTGTTGTTATTAAGCGCATAACAGTTTGTAATCGCTGACAGCTGATAGCTGATAGCCGACGGCTTTATTTCAGAATAATGAAACTCGTGCCCGCGCAGCTTATCTCCTTTTTTGCCGATGATACAGTCGTCTTTAAGGGTGATATCCCTGTAACCGAGATGCGGCCGTCCTCTCTTCATCTGTGTCTCAAAAGGAAATATGCCAGCCATCTTAAACAAATTGCCGTCAAAATCATATATCCCTTTTGACAGATACATCAGCCCTCCGCATTCAGCATAAACAGGCTTTTCTGAATCTGCCCAGTCTTTTATGGAATCAAGCATCGCCTTATTTTTTGATAATTCCTTTGCATAAAGTTCGGGATAGCCGCCTCCGATATACACTGCATCAACACCATCAGGGATTTCAGAATCTGAAAGAGGGCTAAATGTAATTATTTCAGCACCGGCATCTCTTAATAAATCTAAATTGTCTTCATAATAAAAGCAGAAGGCTTTATCATAGGCGATGGCAATCTTTATGGATGATGGCGATAAGTCCACCCCCCTATGTCCCCCCTCGGTTGCGAGTCGTACCGACTTGCTAAGGGGGGAATTAAAGGGGGGTATGCTGCTTAATATTGCATCAACATCCACATGTTCCAGCACCGCATTTGCAAGCCTCTGTATGCTTTCAGCTGTAATCGGATTTTCCTCTGCAACGGTCAGCCCAAGATGCCTGTGGGGAATCTCGAAATTTAAGTCCCTCGGAAGATAGCCCATGACTGCAACATCCCGAACGCTGTCTTTAAGCCGGAGATAATGACTCTCCGATGCCACGCGGTTGAAGATAACACCGGTAACCTCCCCCATCCCCTCCTTGGCAAGGAGGGGAGTCAGGGGAGGTTTTTGCTTCTCGTACTCCACAAATCCCTTTACAATTGCCCCTGCGCTTTCGGCCATACCATAGGCATCTACAACAAGTATTACAGGCAGGTTAAGCTGCCCTGCCAAATTTGCCGTGCTGAATTCTCCGTCATACATGCCCATAACGCCTTCCACAATTGATATATCCGCACCCATCGAATGTTTATAAAAACAATTCCTGACATAATCCTCTCCGCACATCCGGATATCAAGATTCCTAGACGGCGTGCCTGTGATAATCCTGTGAAGTCCTGAATCTATGAAGTCGGGGCCTGCCTTAAAGGACTGTACCTTTAATCCCTTTTTCTTTAAGGCTGCAAGCAGGCCTAAAGTAATGGTTGTCTTCCCGCCTCCGCTGTGTGTGCCGGCTATCACTATGCCTTGTGCCATGAAGAAAGCTCCTTTAATAAGCGTGCATTATGCCTGCTGGATTTGACTGCAATTCTGATATAAGCTCTGTTAAGCCCCGCAAAATTTGAGCAGTCCCTCACAAAAATTCCTTTATCACTAAGTGAATGAATTACTTCTCCTGCGTTATTTAATCTTATCAGGTAATAATTTACAGCTGAAGGGATATAGTCTATTTTTAACTTTCCAAAGCTGTCTTCCATAATTTTTTTTTCCTGTTTCATAACACTGAATGTCTTATCTCTGTATTCGATATCACTCATTGCAACAACTCCGGCCCTCTGCGCAATGGTATTTACTGTCCACGGCTCTTTATATGAGATTATTTTTTTAATTACACTTTGATGGAAAACACCATATCCAATCCTTAGCCCCGTAAGGGCATAGAATTTCGTCATTGACCTTAGGACTATCAGATAAGGGTTATCACAAACCTCATTTACCACCGAATCCTTTGGGCAGAAGTCAATGAAAGCTTCATCAACAACAAGATAGCATCTGAGTTTTTTCGCAGCACCGGCTATTTTCAGCATGGCAGCTCTTTTAAGCAGCCGGCCTGTCGGATTATTTGGATTGCAGAGAAAAGCCATATCACAGCCCTTCATGGCTTTAATAAATGCATCAGTATCTATTTCAAAATTATTTTCTTGTTTTAACTTGTAACTTGCAACTTGCAACTTGTAACTTGCCGTCCTGCACGCCCTTTCATACTCAGAGAATGTTGGTTGAGGGATAAGAACTTTTTCGGGTTTCAGCGCCCTCGGAATAAGATAGATAAGCTCTGTGCTTCCATTTCCGCATAAAATAGAATCAACGTTTATGTGGTAATGTTTAGAAAGGTGCTGTCTTAATTCGGTTGCATCAGGGTCCGGGTAATTGATCAGATATCTGATGTTCTTGATTAGCGCGCTCTTTACTTTTTTTGAAATGCCAAGTGGATTTATGGATGCGCTGAAATCTACGACCTCTTTTTCACCCATATCCAGTCCCTCCGCAAACCTGTATATATTGCCGCCGTGAAGCTCCGTCAGTCTTTTCCCCCCTGTCATACAAGGCTCCTTGCGTATAAAACAACCGCTGCTATCCCTGTCCCCAGCAATGAAGTGATTTTTACTACAGTGATTGTTTTTTCAGAAGCAGTCAGATAATCAACCGCTGTGTCTGTTCCTATATAAGGCTTGTCTACAACGATGCCCCCGTATGTGGAAGGCCCTCCGAGCCTGACGCCAAGCGCGCCTGCCATGGCTGCCTCCGGAATGCCGGCATTCGGGCTTGTATGTTTTCCGCCGTCCCGGAACATAGTCTTCAGTGAATAATGGACAGCAGATAGTGAACGGGAAGCAATACCTGATGAGACAGCAATGAGAATCCCTGTTATTCTTGCAGGAATGTAATTGGCGATGTCGTCAAGGCGCGCTGCCGCCCATCCGAAGTTTTTATATTTGTCAGTCTTATAACCGACCATTGAATCGAGCGTGTTTATGGCCTTATACGTCAGGGCAAGGGGAAGTCCGCCGACTGCAAGATAAAAAATCGGGGCTACAACACCGTCAGATAAGTTCTCAGACAGGGTCTCTATGGCCGCCCTCAATGTCCCTTTTTCTGAGAGGTTTTCTGTATCGCGTCCTACAATCATGCTCAGGCTCTTTTTTGCGCTGCCGATATCTTTGTCCCTTACCGATTCTATAACAAGACTTGCTGAGTTTATTAATTCACGGGCAGCAATTGCAGTTGCCGTAAGATAAACAAGCAAAAGGTAAGAAGCAAGAAGCAAGAACCAAGAAGTATTCATGGATAATAAGAAATGGACTGCGAACCATGCAGCACAAAAGGCAGCGCCAACAATTATTATTACAAGAAGAATACCTTTGCCCCTTTCCCTTATCCCCAAGCTTCTCCCTTCCCGCTTCCTCAGGAGATTTTCTGCCCGCGTTATTGCTCTCCCTATAATCCTCACTGGATGGGGCAGCCATCGCGGATCGCCTATGGCGAGGTCAAGCAGAAATGCCAGTACAAGTATCACAGGCGAAAGGCTGAAGACTGAACGAACATTGTCTGTCATATGCCTATAACCTTTTTTATATAATTGAGGTCGATATTTTCTCTCACAACATTTGCGAGGTTGTCGATCGCCCTGTCTTTTATTTCAGCATACCTGACAGTGCAAGCAACAGGGGGAAGACCCCTCTGCTTTCTTATATTATTAATTATCCCCCTCCTGAAGTGATCGTTTTCAAAAATGCCGTGCAGATAAGTCCCCCAGCAGTTGCCGTTTCTTGAGCCGTCCAGTAAACAATCTGAACGGCTCAAGCTGTTCAAACTGTTTAAACCGCTCAAACGGTTTATTCTGAACAAACCAATATCGCCGCTGCTTTCGCCCATATGAATCTCATAGCCCCTTAACTTGGGGTTAGGGGTTGGGGATTGGGGATTGGTCTTTTCTTTACTAAACCCTAAACCCCAATCCCTGAGCCCTAAGATTTCTGCCTCTGTCTGACATGTTGTCTTATTTTTTTCAAAACTTGTTTCTATGTTTAACAACCCGATACCGTTAATTTTCTTATGACTGCTTTCTACATTTTGAGGGTCATATATCTTTCTGCCCAGCATCTGATATCCTCCGCACATGCCTATAATCTGAACACCTTTTGAATAGGCCTGTTTTATGCTCTTATCAAGAAAGGTCTCTTTTAAAAGCATAAAATCTTTCATGGTGTTTTTTGAGCCCGGGATAATTACAATATCCGCGTTTTCTATGTCCGCAGGATTGCTGGAATATACAAGCTCCACATCCTGCTCGCATAAGAACGGGTCAAAATCAGTGAAGTTGGAGATATATTGCAGCCTGACCACCACAATCTTTATTTCCTTTGCCCCTTGCCCCCTTCCCCTTGCCCCTTGCCCTAAAGAGAGCCCGTCCTCCTCCGGCAGACCAATATCTTTTATATAGGGTAAAACCCCTATCACCTGTTTCCCTGTTTTGGCTTTTATCATTTCAAGCCCTGGCTTGAGTATCCCGAAATCTCCACGGAATTTGTTTATGATGAATGCCTTGATGTGCCTGCTGTCTTTCCCGAGCAATTTAACTGTTCCGTAGAGAGATGCAAAGACACCTCCCTTGTCTATATCACCCACTAAAATTACAGGGGCCTTTGCATATTTTGCAGCGGCCATGTTCACGATATCCACATCCATGAGATTTATCTCAGCAGGACTTCCCGCGCCTTCCATGACTATGAGTTCATATTTGCCGGAAAGCCTTTTAAATGATTCTTTTACAGCCTGCCACGCATTTTTTTTGAATGCATAGTATTCTCTTGCCTTCATTGTTGCATGAACTTTTCCGTGAACGATGACCTGCGAGCCCATATCTCCCGAAGCCTTAAGTAATATTGGATTCATATCTACTGCCGGCTCTATCCGCGCTGCCTCTGCCTGCAATGCCTGCGCCCTTCCTATTTCTCCGCCGTCGTCGGTTATATATGAATTAAGCGCCATATTCTGCGCCTTAAAAGGCGCTACATTTATCCCCATATCCCTGAAAATCCTGCACAGCGCAGTTACAATGAGGCTTTTACCTGTGCCCGAGCCGGTACCCTGAATCATCAACGACTTAGACATTTACCGCTCCATTTATCAGCTTCACAACAGGATATTTATCCCAGAACTCGATAATATTTACAGCAGCATAGTCCTGCTCAATCCTGAATATATTTTCAAGCGGAATACCGAGCAGACGGCAGAGTATTATTCTGCTCACCCCGCCATGCGAGACTATCGCAATTTCATCGCCTTTATGCTTTTTCAATATCCTGTTTACCGCCTTCATAACCCTTTTCTCCACTTCAACCGTACTCTCTCCTTCAATAGGGCTGTACTTCAGCGGATTACCTGCCCATGCACTAAATTCCTCCGGATACCTTTCTTTTATTTCCGTAAAAGACATCCCTTCCCAAATACCGAAACTTCTCTCCCTGAGTTCTTTCATCTGTATTGGCTTCAATTTGTATGGCATTGCTATTATCTCCGCGCTCTTCACTGCCCTGCTCAGATTTGATGTATAAACAGCAGCAAGTCTGGAAGTTCGAAAGTCTGGTCTCCTCAGCGACTCGCCTGAGGCGAGAAGTTCGGAAGTCTGGAAGCCTTTTGCGCTTCCGCGCTTCCGCGCTTCCGCGCTTTTTTTGCCATGTATTTCCCTCAAATAGCTCTGGTATTTTGCAGATGATTCTAATCTGAGATGCTCTTTTATAAATACTGCCACCTTTTTAATCTGCTCAATTCCCTTCTCAGACAAAGGAACATCAATGCTGCCTTTATAGCGCTTTATTTCGCTGCCCTCTGTCTCTCCGTGTCTTATTAAATAGAGTGCTGTAACCATATCAATGCCACCATTAAGAATAATATTTCTGATATTTCGCCTATTGCACCCAATGTATCGCCTGTAAGGCCGCCGAACTTTCTTTCACAGAATTTAGCTGATAAAAAGCTGAATATATATAGAACAGAAAACAGAACCCAAAATAGAGTAATAGTGCCTGTTCCGTACACCCCGTAAAGCCGGAAAATAACAATCAACATGTAAAAACCCGCTGTCAACAAAGCTGAAAAAGCAACGGTATTCATGCTGCTGTTATCTATAAATATTCTGCCTAAGCCATCCCTCCTTGCAGATATTCCATGATACATTGCAGGGACCATTGCCCATTTCGAAAATACCGGCATCAGAAACAGGATTGATAAAACAGCGGGAAGCGAGGCATTTATTAAAAAGAGGTCCTTTATGAAAAGATATTTCATAAGGATTGTGAGTGTTATTGAAACTACTCCGATAGCGCCGGTGGAACTGTCCTTCATTACAGCGAGCCTTCTCTCCCTGTCAGCTTTTTCATCTCCGCTTGATTTCACAGCAAGTGCGTCAAATGTATCTGCAAGGCCGTCAAGGTGAAATCCTCCATTGTTTAATATCAAAATCAAAACGACAAGGGCACTTACTATTTCCAAGGGGAATACCTTAGATAAAAACAAGGCAGAAACCGCAGCTAACAGCCCCTGAAATGCTCCGACAAATGAAAAAAAGTTTGCGGACCGCGATATTTCCTTTTCAGAAATATCTCCCTTCACCTTCACAGGGATAATTGTTAAAAACTGAAATGCGAG
>CAKKPR010000052.1:9901-13461 GCA_919901705.1 Thermodesulfovibrionales bacterium
GATACCCCTGCCTCACCGAATGTCGCCATCTCTTTATATATCTTCAATCCTCCCTCAATAACGAGCATCGCCAGCGCCGCGCCTGTGCCTTCGCCAAGCCTGAGGTCCAGGTCAAGGATAGGCCTTAACCCAATCTTTTCGAGCATAATCTTATGGCCAATCTCAACAGAATTGTGAGCCGCAAACATATAGTCTTTTGTTTTTGGTTCAATGCAGTAAGCTATCAAAGCCCCTGCAGTTGATATAAATCCGTCTATAACAACAGGAATCCTGTTTGATGCTGCACCAATTATCAACCCCGCGATACCCCCTATCTCAGCGCCTCCTACTTTGGAGAGGACATCAATCGGGTCTGTTGGATTTGGTTTATTAAGGGCTATTGAATCTTCGATAACCTTAATCTTATTTTTGAGTGCATCGTCGCCTATGCCGGTGCCTTTACCTGTTACTTCTGATACTGATCTGCCCGTAAGGACCGCCACAATTGCAGAAGAAGGAGTTGTATTTGCAATCCCCATCTCGCCGGTGCCGAATATTTTATATCCCTTCTTCGAATATTCATTGGCAAGTTCAATCCCGACTCCAATGCATTTTTCAGCTTCCTCTTTTGTCATGGCAGGACCCTTTCGCATATTTTTTGTTCCCATTATTACCTTTTTTGAAACGAAAGCTGGACTGTAAGGGGACAGTCCCGATTCTACGGCTTCGCTTCGCTTCGCCCGTAAATCTTGGGACAGTCCCCAGTCAAAATCAACGCCGATATCAACAACAATGACATCTGCACCTGCATGCCTTGCAAGGACATTTATGCCTGCCCCGCCGTTAAGAAAATTTAATACCATCTGCCTTGTTACTTCCTTTGGAAAAGCAGAAACGCCTTCATCTGCTACTCCGTGGTCACCTGCAAAAGTAAATATCACTTTTTTATCGATAACAGGCATCGTGTTTTCTGTTATTGCCACAAGCCTTCTTGCAAACTCCTCAAGCCTTCCAAGGCTTCCCAATGGTTTTGTGAGATTATCGAGCCTTTTCTGTGCAAGTTCATTGAACTTTCCGTTTATTGATGCAATCCGCAATCCTGTCTCTGAAATCATAAATCCTCCGTTCGCTTATTTAGTTGAACTTTTTATCTTTACCGGTATTCCAGCCACAACCATATAAACCTCATCTGCAATCGCTGCAACTTTCTGATTGAGCATTCCTGCCACATCCCTGAACCTTCTTGCCATCTCATTTTCCGGAACAATCCCCATACCAACCTCGTTGGAGACAATGAACAGTGAACAGTGAACAGTGAACAGTGAACTGCAAAATAAATCTATTTCTTTTTCCATATCCAAATTGCTTAACATCAGGTTAGATAACCACAATGTAAGGCAGTCAAGCAGGATTACACTGTATTGACCTTCTATTTTTTTGAGCACCTCTGAAATCCTTATTGGTTCCTCATAGGTATCCCAGCCATCTCCCCTGTCTTTTCTATGTTTTTTAATCCTTTCCTTCATTTCGCCATCGAGTGCCTCTGCACTGGCAATATATGCCTTCTTGCCTTTCAGCTTCAAAGCCTCAGACATTGCAAAAGAACTCTTGCCGCTCCTTGCACCGCCGATAATGAACGTGATCAATTACCCTCCTAAAAATAAAAAATCCTCAGAACCCAAATAAGGATTCTGAGGATTGCACCCTGTTTCACTTCATCCTCACCTTTCTCCGCGGAAAGGCTCTTAGGTTGCAGGTTATAGGTGCTAGGGCCTGGTTTCCCTAACCCCTGATACCTAATACCTGAAACCTATTCGTTCCCCGGCAGGTCTTCTGGCTTACGTTTCATCCTACTCGCCAGCCTTCCCATTCCGACTCATCGGAACAGTGGCATGGTTGGCTTTCGTCCACGTTTACAGCGGCGGGACCGCTCCTGTATTTAACAGGATTCCCTATTAAGCCTTTCGGCACCCGAAACATTATTAGTCTTACAGAAAACAAGTCAAAAAAGCAAGAGGTATGGATGTATTTTAATCCTCTATGCTAAACTTATTATACTTTTTCTTCTTTGCTGTCATTGCGAGGAGGTCGTAACGACCGACGTGGCAATCTAAAGACGAGATTCTTCATTTCACTCTGGATGACAGCAATAATAAATTTGTGAGGTAAGTTTTGGAACTTTACAAGCTTGGCATTTCTGAGGCAAAGAAACTTCTTGATAAAAAAGAAGTCTCAGCCAAAGAACTGCTCGATTCAATATATAAAAGAATTGATGCTGTCGAAGACAGGGTAAAGGCATTTATCACCTTACCTAAAGAAAAAGCATACGAAATGGCCGAGGCCTCCCGGCAGGCAATAGATGCAGGAAAACCTTCATCTCTTTCCGGCATCCCAATCGCCATAAAAGACAACATGTGCACAAAGGGCATCCGCACAACATGTTCATCAAAGATGCTTTCGAATTTTATTCCGCCCTATGAAAGCACAGTGACATCAAAACTCGGTGCTCAGGGATATATCCTCATCGGAAAAACAAACCTTGATGAATTTGCAATGGGCTCTTCAACAGAGAACTCCGGATTCTTTACAACAAAAAACCCCTGGGACCTCGAAAGAATTCCCGGCGGTTCAAGCGGAGGCTCTGCTGCTGCTGTTGCTGCGGATGAATGCATTGCAGCTCTCGGCTCTGATACAGGCGGCTCGATAAGACAGCCTGCTTCTTTATGCGGTGTTGTTGGTTTAAAACCTACTTACGGACGCGTTTCGAGATTCGGTTTGGTTGCATTTGCATCATCACTTGACCAGATAGGCACTATAACAAAAAATGTGACAGACACTGCAATTCTCATGAACATAATCTCAGGCAAAGACCCTTTGGATTCCACATCCGCGCCGGTTGCTGTTCCTGATTTTACAAAAAATTTAGGGCAGGATATAAAAGGCCTTAAGATTGGGATTCCAAAAGAATATTTTATTGAGGGAATGGACAAAGAAATAGAAAAATCCGTAAGAGACGCTGTTAAAAAACTCGAATCACTGGGCGCCATACCCGTTGAGATTTCTCTGCCGCATACTGAATACGCTGTTGCCACATATTATGTCCTTGCAACTTCAGAGGCCTCGTCCAACCTTGCACGCTATGACGGGGTTAAATACGGTTTCAGGGCAGAGGGTAAAGTCGACACGACTCGCAACCGAGACCTCCTTGATATGTACATGAACACAAGGGCGCAGGGTTTTGGCGCAGAGGTTAAAAGAAGGATCATGCTCGGCACATTCACTCTATCTTCAGGATACTATGACGCATACTATAAAAAAGGCCAGCAGGCAAGGACCTTGATAAAACAGGATTTTGAAACAGCATTCAAGCAGGTTGATGTTATCGTCACTCCGACATCTCCTACCGCAGCATTCAAGGCAGGAGAAAAATCCTCAGACCCGCTGCAAATGTACCTTTCGGATATATTCACAATATCAGTGAACCTCGCGGGAATTCCCGGCATATCCATACCATGCGGGTTTACTTCGAATAATCTTCCGGTAGGGTTACAAATTATCGGAAAGCATTTCGACGAAGAAAC
>CAKKPR010000053.1 GCA_919901705.1 Thermodesulfovibrionales bacterium
ACAAATGTTGATGAGACATCAGCTACAGTAGGCGAGATGGCTGCCTCAATAGAACAGGTTGGTAAAAATGCCGAAATAATGGCAGCTTCGGTTGAAGAAACATCCGCAACAATTGAAGAAATGCTTGCCTCTACCGACCAAACTGCAAAAAATACAGGTATGATGACCGAGGCAGTAAGCGAGACATCCCTTACCGTTGAAAATCTCCTTTCATCCATCGAGCAGATTTCAAAGACTACCGAATCGTTCAAAAATATGGTCACGGAGACTTCAAGCACCATTGAAGAGATGACAATGACTGTCAGGGAGGTTGCAGGAAGGATTGAAGGCGCCAATAAATTAACCCAGAAAGCCTTCAGTGAGGCCGAAGACGGCGGAAAGGCAATATATCAGAGTATTGAAAGCCTCCAGAACATAGGCAAGACAACTGAAAAAACAATGGGCATAATACAGAACCTGGGCAAACGTTCAGAAGAAATAGGCTCAATAGTTGAAGTTATAGATGAGATTGCAGACCAGACAAACCTACTGGCGCTTAATGCCGCAATAGAGGCAGCACGGGCAGGGGATGCCGGAAGGGGCTTTGCGGTAGTTGCTGAGGAGATAAGGAAGCTTGCGGAGCGTTCCATGGGTGCTACAAAAGAGATAGCCAACGTCATAAAACAGGTACAGAGTGAAACTGAAACAGCGATAAAGGCAACAGAAGAAACCTACAGAGAAGGCAAAGGCGGCATTGTGCTTGCCGGACAGAGCAGGGATGCATTCACAGGGATAGTGGGTTCCATGAAAGAAAGTTCAGACGTAATGCATGGAATAGCCAAGTCTGCATCTGAATTGAACAAGGCTATTGAGCAAAGCATGAAATATGTTGTGGATATGAATGCATCTACTGATGATGTTACAAGCGCTGTAAAAGAACAGGCGAATGGCGCAGGCAGCATTAGGCTTCTCCTTGATAAGATGAACAAGATGGTTCAGGAGGTAAATATAGCAGCCAGAGAACAATCCATTGGCGGAAAACAGATACGTGAGGCTGTAGAACGCATGAGGAATATGGTCCATGAGGTTGGACTTGCAGTAAAAGAACAGGTTGGAGGCACAAAACAGATAGTCAAATCAACAGAGATAATGCATAACATGGCGCAGGCTGTTGCCAACGCAACAAAAGAGCAAAAACTCGGCGGCGAGACCATAGTAAGGGCAATGGAGGGAATAAGTCATATTGCTGCGGAAAACCTTGAGCTGTCAAAGAAACTGACAGAAACATCAAGCGAGACCTTATTCCAGATGGAAAATCTACAGTATATTATAAGCAATTTCAAGATACACTCTAATGGAAACAGGAGATGCTGGGATATTCTGAATTGTCCAATGAGTTCGAGGGAGAAATGTCCTGCTCATAATGCTCAAGAAGACCGATGCTGGCTTATATCGGGAACATGGTGCAAGGGCGCCCAACAGGGTGATGCGAAGTCTAAATTGCGTAACTGCATGACCTGTGAGGCATTCAAGGTGATTCAGGGAGTGGAAGTGTAAAGAACGATACATGATACAAGATACACGATAAAAAACATGCATCCCGAAGCGGGTCTCCGCGAGGGGTCGCTCCGGCATGAATCGTGAGTCATGCATCAGTTAAAAGGTGAGCAATATGCAGGAAATCCAGGAGATATTAAATAAGTTAAAGGATAATAACTGGTGGGTAAGAAAAAACACCATTGAAAATCTTCTTGCCTATCCCGAAGATTCGTACCTTTCTATCCTGGAGGAATGGCTGAGAAATGGTGACGATGCCCTTTTAAGGAATGCTGCCATGGAGGCATTCAGTACCCTTGGTGAAAAGGCTGTCAGGTCCCTTATTTTATTGCTCAAAGACGAGGATCCGGATGTCAGGATTTTTGCCGCAAATGTGCTTGGAGATATAGGAAATGCAGAAGCATTATCTTCGCTTATCCCGGCTCTTGCTGACCCTGATGTTAATGTTAAAATAGCATCAGCTGAAGCACTCGGCAAGATAGGCAGCGAAAAGGCGGTAACGGCATTGGCAAAGCTCATAGGCGATACAACATGGGTTACCATGGCAGCTATTGAGGCTATTGGTGAGATAGGCGGCGATAACGCCTTATCCGTACTTCATAAGTGCCTTGAAAAAGAAGAATATCACGGCATGACATTCGCTGCAATTGAAAAGGCCGGAACCCATCATTTTATAAGACATTTAACGCCATTTGTTGATAAGGAAACCGGTCTCAGGGAACTGGCGCTGAAGGCAATAGTTGCTATTGCTGACAGAGAGGGAACAAAGCCAATGCCTTCATATTTCACAAGCCTTATTCCCTTGCTTATAGACCTGCAGCATTCTGCCCGGCCCGAATTCAAAAAGGCCGCCTTTATAGCATTGTGCTGGTCGGAAGATATGAGAGGTTTTCAATATTTCATTGAGGCCCTTAATGATGAAGAGCTTCAGGAATATGCCATAAACGGATTATTTTCACTTGGGAAAAGGGCTGTTCCCGGCATAATTGACGCTCTTAAAAAAGAAGGCGCCAACAGAGTTATTCTGGCAAAGGTTCTTTCCATGCTTGGAGAAAATAGCGCCCTTTTACGCTTTGCAGGTGATGATGATGCCGAGGTCCGCACAGAGGTTGCTCTTGCCATTGGCAACTTGAAAACACCTAAGGCCACCGAAATACTGCTGCTGCTTGAACAGGATGCCATAGACGAGGTTAGGGCAGCGGCTCAGCTTTCATTAAGGAATAAAAAGGACACCGGTAAGCTGGCATGACATTGTCTAAAAAAGATCTGATGTCAGAAGAGGAATTTACTCTACTGAAGGAGCTGATCAATAAAGAGTTTGGAATACAATTAAAAGGTGACAAGAGATTAACTTTTCATACAAAAGTATCTCACAGGCTTAATATCCTCGGCCTCAAATCCTATCGGGATTACTATGAGTTTATTATTTCAGATTCTTCAAGAGAAGAATTGTTTACGCTTGCCTCTCACATAACAAATAACGAAACCTATTTTTTCAGGGAGAAAATGCAGCTCGAGGTATTTTCTAATCTGCTGAAGGGGATTAAAAAAGAAAGGCTGAAAAAGAACCAGCACATATTAAAAATCCTGTCTCTTGCCTGTTCAAGCGGAGAAGAGGCATATACTCTGAATATTCTGGTCCAGGAAAGCGGGCTTTTTATGTGGGACTGGGATATCAGGATAATAGGCATTGATATAGACAAAAATGCGCTTAAAAAGGCAAAAGGGGCTTCCTATACAAAAAACTCATTCAGGCTGAACGGGAATATAGACATTGTTAATAAATATTTTACAGCCGAGGGAGACCGCTATAACTTAAGAAAAATTTTTACAAAAAATGTTGCTTTCAGGCATGGGAACCTGCTGGACATCAATTCTTTCACTGACATCAATGATATAGATGTTGTCTTTTGCAGGAACGTGCTGATATACATGAATGACAGCGCAATCAGCAGGATTATAAAAAATCTTTATAACAGCCTGACGGATTCAGGTTATCTTTTTATAGGTTCGGCAGAGAGCCTTATTCAACGCACAGGCCTTTTTTCCCCGGAATACAATAACGGAATAATTGTTTACAGGAAAAATCAGCATCGTCATTGCGAGGGACAAAGTCCCGAAGCAATCTCAAGACGAGATTCCTCGCTTCGCTCGGAATGACAAATCCCAACATGCCTGAAATCAGGGTCCTCATAGTAGACGACTCGCCGTTTATTCGAAAAGCGCTTCTCAGGATTTTTGAATCTGAACCTTCTATCGCAGTCGTGGGTGTTGCCAGAAACGGGAAAGAGGCCATAGAAAAGGTTATAGAGTTAGAGCCTGATGTTATAACCCTCGATATAATGATGCCCGGGATGGATGGCATCGAGACTCTTAAGATTATAATGGAGACAAAACCTACCCCTGTGCTGATGCTTTCCCAGTATACGCATGAAGGCACAGAACTTACCTTGAATGCCCTTGAATTTGGAGCCATGGATTTTGTCGATAAATCAACAACCGGATTAATGGATTTTTTTGGGCTTGCTAAAGAAATAATATCGAAAGTTAAGGCCATAACAGGTCAAAAACCATTAAGGATTGCTTCTTCATCTCGTTGCGAGTCGATTACGACAATGGCGCTTCAGGACTATAAAAGCAGGGGCCTTATAGATGCAGTTGCAATTGGAACTTCAACAGGAGGACCGCCTGCACTCCAGGTGCTTCTGCCAAAATTTCCTAAGGATATAAGCTTCGGAGTTCTTATAGTCCAGCATATGCCCCATGGCTTTACAGGGCCGCTCGCTAAGAGACTCGATACTATGTGTCAAATCCATATTAAAGAGGCAGAGGAGGGGGATAAAATTGAGCCTGGCGTTGCCCTTATTGCGCCTTCAGGGCTGCATATGAAAGTTGACCGAAATGTTGCAAAAAATAGATTGCTTCGCTCTGCTCGCAATGACATGAAAGATAACGCACAAAACTGTCATTGCGAAGCACGAAGTGCTGAAGCAATCTCATCAAAAGGGGAAGGGAGATTAATAAAACTCGGCGTTGAACCTTTAAATACAACACACAGACCATCGGTAGATGTGCTCTTTGAATCAGTAGCAAAGCATTATGGTAATCGTGCCATGGGTGTGATATTGACAGGCATGGGCTCCGACGGGGCAAAAGGCATAAGGCTGATGAAAGAGCAGGGCGCTGTTACCCTTGCTCAGGATGAGGAAACATCAACGATATTCGGGATGCCAAAGGTTGCAATAGAAAGCGGGGTTATTGATAAGGTAGTGCCCATAACCTCTATGGCAGAGGAGATAATGAAGGCAGTGTAAAGTGAATAGTGAAAAGTGAAAACAGCCTTTTATTCCCCCTTAACAAAGGGGGATGAAGGGGGTTGTGTTTTTTCCCAGTTCGTTACAACCCCCTAACCCCCTTTTCTAAGGGGGAATTACCCACTTGAAATGAGAAAGAGCCCTTCTTAAAGAGTAATTATTACTGAGGTCCCTGAACCTTCGGCGCTCTGTATCTCCATGCTGCCGTTATGGTCTTCGATTATTTTTTTGCATATTGAAAGGCCCAGTCCTGTGCCTTCTTTTCTTGTTGTAAAAAACGGGTCCCATATCTTGTCTATTATGTCTTTTCTGATCCCAATGCCATTATCCTTTATTGTTATTACCGCCCTGTCTTTTTTCTGCTCAGCAGTTATATCTATATTCCTGCTCCCTGCATTCAGGGCGTTATCTGTAAGGTTCAGGAAAATCTGGGTCAGCTTATCCATATCTGCCATGATTGTAACTGAAGGGTTAATTATTAAATTCACGGCCACATCCTCTTTCTTTGCCTTAACATAATGTTTTATCTTTTCCATAAGGACATTTAAATCTACTTCTCTTATATCTAATTTTGACGGCCTGCTGTACAGAAGAAGTTCCTCAACCAGGTTCTTCAGCCTGTATATCTCCTTAAGCATTGCCTGCAGAAGAGCCCGGTGTTGTTCGGATTTAATTTCCCTCTCTAATATCTGCACTATGGAGGATATGCCAAAAAGCGGATTCCTTATTTCGTGGGCCACCCCAGCAACAATCTTTCCTATGGCCTCAAGATGCTGTCTCTTCCTTGCTTCTGCCTGAAGTTTCTTTATCTCGGTAAGCTCACGGAATACCACAACAGTTCCTGCCTGTTTAGCATCCGTGTGGCTCAACATAGAATTGTTGAAACCTACAGGAATGACATCTGTCCCGTCTGAGAGCTCTATCTCTCTGCTTAACGCCGAATTAATTATGAGAAAATCGGATAACTGCGGCAAGACGTCCATAAGTTTTTTACCGGTAACATGGTTTTTGATTTTTAATATCTGGAAACCAATAGAATTTAACTTTACGATACGGTTTTCCGAATCAAGAACCATTATTCCCGTGGCCATGTTGTTGAGAACTACCTCTGAAAAATCCCTTTCGGTTATGAGCTCACTGTACAGCTGTGCTGTATTAATGGCAGCGGCAGCCTGACTGGCGAAAAGCTGGATAATAGCCTTTTCAGCATCTGTCATAAAAAAATCTTTTTTCTTAAAAAGCGTCAGGCAGCCGAATATTGAATTTTTCAGCTTCAACGGGACTGAGGCCATATACAAAAAGCCATAGCTTTGAATTAAACCGCTGAGACATTTAACGTCCTGAATTCTAATTGTCTCTATAGAGCGTTCCTCCTCAATGGACCTTCCGATAAAAGATCCCTCAATCGGAAGCGAGACAGGCAGCAGCTCTTTTTCAATATTAGATACGGCTTCAGGATGTAATTTCCTGTCTCTGTCCATTAACCAGAGTATGGACGCATCCATATTTGCAAAAACCGTAGCAGATGAGACAATGGATTGCGTAAGTTTATGCA
>CAKKPR010000054.1:0-2416 GCA_919901705.1 Thermodesulfovibrionales bacterium
AAAGATTAATCGCAATTATTGATGCGCTTAAATCTTCAGAGATTTGGGACAAACTTGTCCATATCAAACCTATAAAAGCTGAATACAAAGACATAGAGGCTGTTCATACCCATGAATATGTCGAGAGAATAAAAAAAATGAAGCCCGGTTATGCAGACCCTGACACTTATATTTCCGAAAAAAGCCTTGAGGCCGCATTATATGCGGCAGGCGCTGTTATAGAGGCTGTTAACAAATGTAAGGATGGAGAAATAGAAAGGGCATTTTGCGCAGTGCGTCCTCCCGGGCATCATGCAGAGGCAAACAGGGCGATGGGTTTTTGCATATTCAACAATATTGCTGTTGGCGCAAGATATGCGCAAAAAATCGGGTACAAGAAAATATTCATTATTGATTCCGATGTTCACCATGGAAACGGCACACAGCATACATTTGAGGAAGATGACAATGTCTTTTATTTCAGCACTCATCAGTACCCGCACTATCCCGGCACAGGGGATGAATCAGAGAAAGGCAAAAAAGGGGGTGACGGCTTTACATATAATATCCCCATGAGCAGCGGTTCAGGTGACAAACAATATTCTTCTGCATATAATGAGACATTGCCTCCCCTTGTTAAAAAGTTTGCGCCTGACATGGTTATGGTTTCCGCAGGATATGACATACATGCAAGAGACCCCCTATCAGGAATCAAGGTATCGGATGAGGGCATAAAAAGTATTGTCAAAGGAATTCTTTCATGCTCTGAACTCCGGGCTCTAAACTCTGGGCTGCCTTTTATCTTTGCCCTCGAAGGCGGCTATAACCTGCAAGCGCTCGGCAATTCGGTATTGCTCACAGTCATAGAGATGCTCGGCTGATACCCCAAAAATTCCACCTGCTATTATTACCCTTGACTATACAATTCAGACTGCTATAATTATTTTAGAGAGGATCTATGAAGGAAAATTCTTTATGACTAATCAGCCGCGCATATTGCTGGTAGATGATGAATCTTTTATCCTCGATTCCCTTAAAGAGATTATGGGCGGGCAATTCGACATCACAACAGCTGAAAAAGGCAATGAGGCAATAGACATATTTGCCTCATCGCCTTTCCCTCTTGTAATATCTGATTTAATGCTTTCTGATATATCAGGGCTTGATATCCTTACAAAGATCAAGGCAATCAGGCCTGAAAGTCAGGCCATAATGATCAGCGGGCAGGGGACTATTGATGTGGCTGTAGAAGCTATGAAGAGGGGGGCCTTTGACTTTGTGACAAAGCCGTTTAATTCAGAGCACCTGATCCAGCTGAGCCTTAGGGCCTTTAAATTATATGAATCGCTGACAGAGAACAAAAGGCTTAAAGAGACAATTAAAAACCTCGCTCCTTCTGAATTCCTTGGAGAACATTCGTCAGTAAAAAAACTGCTTGATATGGTTAAGACCGTAGCCAAAACTGAGAGCACAGTTCTTTTGGAAGGAGAGTCAGGAACGGGCAAAGAGATAATCTCAAGAATGATTCACAAGAATTCATCGAGAGTTTCCGGTCCATTCGTTGCCGTGAACTGCGGCGCATTGCCGGATGGCCTTGTGGAAAGCGAACTCTTTGGACATGAGAAGGGCGCCTTTACAGGCGCACATGAAAGATTGATAGGCCGTTTTGAGAGGGCGCAGAAAGGAACGCTCTTCCTTGATGAAATAAATACCCTTCCGCTGACTTCACAGGCCAAACTCTTAAGGGTCATCGAAGAAAGGTACATCGAAAGGCTCGGCAGTGAAAAATCTATTGATGTAAATATAAGGCTAATAGCTGCTTCAAGTCAAAACCTCTGGGACGCTGTAGAAAAAAAGATGTTCCGGGAAGACCTTTACTACCGGCTAAAGGTAATAGATATAAAAATTGCGCCCCTGAGGGAAAGGGTTAATGATATACCTATGCTGGCCCTTCATTTTATGAAAAAACACAACAACAAAACAAAAAGTACGGCAACAGGCTTTTCGAGTGAGGCCCTGAAGGCAATGCTGGGATATTCATGGCCCGGGAATGTCAGAGAGCTTGAAAATGCCATAGAGCATGCATTGATTATTGCAAAAGGCCAGTCCATCATGCCCGATGACCTCCCTATATTTAATCAGGCCCCGGCTTATGATAAATATTCAACACTTGCGGAAGCTGAAAGAGCCATCATTGTAAAGGCGCTTAAAGATGCCGGGGGCAACAAGTACAAGGCAGCAAAGGTTCTCGGGATACCGAGGACAAGCCTTTACAGCAAGATTAAGAAATTCAAGCTCACTTAATTCTGCCCTGCATACAACATGGGGTGAGGTAAAGATACAGGCAGCTATCAAAGATAAAAAATAAAAACCTCACCATCACTGCTGCAAATTTGAAAGGCCAACCTCTCTTGGGTTATAGTAAATATTGCCTTTT
>CAKKPR010000054.1:2516-6219 GCA_919901705.1 Thermodesulfovibrionales bacterium
GCTGAGGCGAAAACTATTTCCGGACTTTAACATGCAAACCCATATAATTATAAAAGGCGCACGGGAACACAACCTCAAGAACATTGATTTAACTATCCCAAGGGAAAAGATAACCGTTATCACAGGCCCTTCGGGTTCAGGGAAGTCCTCTCTTGCCATTGATACAATCTATGCAGAAGGACAGAGGCGGTATGTTGAAAGCCTTTCAGTCTATGCAAGACAGTTCCTTGAACAGCTTCAAAAACCGGATGTGGATCTTATCGAGGGTCTCTCTCCATCCATTGCAATAGAGCAAAAGACAGTAACAAAGAGCCCGCGGTCAACTCTCGGAACCATAACAGAGATTTATGACTATATGCGCGTACTCTATACAAGGATAGGGAAACCTTACTGTCATCAATGCGGTTCCCTGATAACCACGCAGGAGTCTCAGAACATTATAGCTTCTGTCATGTCATTCCCCCGGGGAACGCGCATGCAGATCTTTGCGCCGATTGTGAGGGACAGAAAAGGCGAATACAAAAAAGAACTCTATGAAATGCTCAGGGATGGTTTTATACGGGCCAGGATAGACGGCAGAATGGTTGACCTCACGCAGGATATAAAACTTAAAAAGCAGCAAAGGCATACAATTGAGATACTTATAGACAGGCTGATAATAAAGCCCGGGGCCGAAAGGCAGATAAAAAATGCCATTGACTCAGCTCTGGGATATGCAGACACAGTCATAATCAACCTGTTGGATGAAAACAGGGATATCCCGTTCAGCAGGGCAATGGCATGTTCCAACTGCGGGATAAGCTATCCGGAGATTAATCCGAGGTTTTTTTCATTCAACAGCAAACACGGCGCATGCCCCGGATGCAACGGGCTTGGATTTGAGGGTATTGAAGATGATGCAACAGAAATTATTGATAATAAAATATGCAGGCTGTGTAACGGATTAAGACTGAGGAAAGAGGCATTAAGCATAAAGATACAGGGGGTAAACATTGCTGAATTTGCAAAGATGTCCGTAAGCAATGCAATTCCATTTGTAAATTCAATGAACCTCACGGACAGAGAGAAAATTATAGGGCTGCGGATACTGAAGGAGGTCAGTGACAGGCTTTCTTTTCTTGATAAGGTTGGCCTTGGCTACCTGACCCTTGACAGGCTGTCGCTTACACTTTCAGGAGGTGAGGCGCAGAGGATAAGACTTGCAACGCAGATGGGCTCGTCCCTTACAGGAGTGCTGTATGTCCTTGATGAGCCGAGCATAGGGCTTCATCCCAGAGATTGCACAAGACTGTTGGAAAGCCTCTCATCAATAAGGGATGCCGGCAATACTGTCCTAGTCGTTGAACATGATGAAGAAACAATAAGATGGGCCGACCATATCGTTGATATGGGGCCCGGCGCTGGACTCAGAGGCGGGTGGGTTGTTGCAGAAGGTTCACCTGCGGAGATTGAGCATAACAAAAATTCCTTAACAGGCAGATACCTCAAGGGTGAATTAAGCATACCTGTCCCTGACAAAAGAAGGCAGCCTAAAGACTTCATAAAAATCATTGGCGCATCAGAATTCAACCTTAAAAATATAGACGTAAAAATACCGCTCGGAGTTTTCACCTGTGTAACAGGCGTTTCAGGTTCCGGCAAGAGCACACTTGTATTGGAAATACTCTACAAGGCCCTTGCAAAAAAACTATACGAAGGAAAGGTAGCCCCCGGCAGATGCAGGGAGATTATGGGGCTGGATAAAGTTGACCGCGTTATATGTGTTGACCAGTCGCCGCTCGGCCGCACACCAAGGTCTAATCCTGCAACATACACAGGGATATTTACATATATCAGGGATTTATTCGCACAACTCCAGGACTCCAGAGTAAGGGGATATGCTGCGTCAAGGTTCAGTTTTAATGTATCAGGTCGTTGCGACTCGAAACCGAGCGGAAGATGCGAGTCATGTCATGGCGGCGGGACACTGAAAGTCGCCATGCACTTTCTGCCCGATGTTTATATCCCATGCAATGTGTGCAAGGGCAAGAGATACAATAAAGAGACCCTCGAAATAAAATATAAAGGTAAAAATATATCTGAGGTCCTTGAGATGACAGTTTCAGAGGCAATTCAGTTTTTCGCTGCAATATCATTGATAAGACAGAAGCTCGATGTGCTTGAGGATGTGGGGCTTGGTTATATACACCTGGGGCAGTCTGCTACAACCCTTTCAGGCGGAGAAGCTCAAAGGGTAAGGCTGTCAAAAGAACTTGGGAAAAAATCAACAGGCAACACACTGTATCTTCTCGACGAACCTACAACAGGACTTCATTTTGTTGATATACAAAAACTGCTTGAGGTAATAAACAGCCTTATTGACCTCGGGAATTCAGTGGTGGTCATAGAACATAATTCAGATGTGGTAAAATCAGCAGACCACATAATCGACCTTGGGCCTGAAGGCGGAGAAAAAGGAGGCATGGTTGTAGCCTTTGGAACACCTGAAGAGGTGAGCATGAACCCTGATTCGTATACAGGAATGTTTTTGAGAAATAAACTTTCAAAAGCTAATAAAGCAAGAGTGGCATGAAATATAAAGTTTTAATCAGGAGGTTTGATGGGCCTTTTTGACCAATTGAAAAATGGGCTTGCAAAAACAAGAAAGGGATTTGTTGAGAAAGTAGAATCTATCTTCAGCAAAGGCAAGATAGACAAGGAGACTATTGAGGAACTTGAAGAAGCGCTCATAACATCTGATGTTGGAATACATGCCGCTCAGGAGATAGTCAATTTTCTCAGAGAAAAAATCAGGAAAGGTGAAATTGAAGACGCCCTCTCGGCCAGGGAAGCGCTAAAAAAAGAGATGGTCTCTTTGCTCGGTTCTTCTGCTCCTGTTGTCTTATTCGGGGAGAGGCCATTTGTCATCCTTACAGTCGGCGTCAATGGCGTTGGAAAGACCACAACCATAGGAAAGCTTGCAAGCAGGTTTACGTCTGAGGGGCATTCTGTGCTCCTCGGCGCCTCTGACACATTCAGGGCTGCTGCAATAGAGCAGCTCGAGATATGGGCCAAGAGGGCCGGCGCCTCTATAGTAAAGCATCAGAGCGGCTCTGACCCTGCTGCTGTTGCGTTTGACGCGATAGAATCAGCAAGGCACAAAAAAATCGATGTCGTCATTATAGACACAGCAGGCAGGCTTCATACAAAAAGCCCTTTGATGGAAGAATTGAAAAAGGTCAAGCGCGTTGTGCAAAAGGCAATGCCTCTTGCGCCACAGGAAGTACTGCTTGTTGTTGATGCAACCACAGGCCAGAATGCATTAAGACAGGCCCAGATATTCAATGAGGCCATTGGCATTACAGGGGTTGCGCTTACAAAACTCGACGGAACAGCAAAAGGCGGGATTGTATTTGCGATAAAAAAAGAACTTGGCATTCCTGTACGGCTGATAGGAGTCGGCGAAGGCGTTGATGATCTCAGGGATTTTGATCCAAAAGAATTTGTAGAGGCTTTGTTTGACTAACGATGGGCGGCAAAAGCCGCCCATCGTTAACATAAAAAACTACTTCTTCATCTTCACCTTGCCGTAGCTGTGAACCTTCTTGGCTTTTTTTGCGGCCCATTTTACATCCTTATTCTTATGGCAGTTGAGACAGGCAAAATCTAATGTAACAAAGCCCTTTGCGAATTCATTCATCTCCGGCTTGCCGTCCTTATCCAT
>CAKKPR010000055.1 GCA_919901705.1 Thermodesulfovibrionales bacterium
TTTTTCTTCCCTTTTCAGTTTATCCCTCCTTTCCCAGAGACGGGGAAAGCGTCTCGGTAGGCCGTCCCAACACTTGTCCGGACAATTAAGTTAAACGCCTACTGTCTCTGACTTAAATTTAAGTTTAAAGTTGAAAGTTATAAGTTAATAATTTTAAACAACCTTTAACTTTTAACTCTCAACTATTAACTTCTAAACTTATTTAGCTGCTGTTAAACTATTTACATCAACTTTTACGCCGGGCCCCATAGTAGATGATACTGCCACTCTTTTGAGATATCTTCCTTTGCTCGTAGGGGGCTTGGACTTTATTATTGACTCGATTATTGCCATGGCATTCTCTACAAGCTTCTTTTTATCAAACGAAACCTTTCCTATCGGCACATGTATCACCCCTGCCTTCTCTGTCTTATATTCAACCTTTCCTGCCTTTATCTCTTTTACGGCCTTTGCCAGATCAAATGTAACAGTACCAAGCTTGGGGTTAGGCATCAGTCCTCTCGGACCTAAAATCTTTCCGAGTTTCCCGACAAGACCCATTATGTCCGGCGTTGCTACTGCCTTATCAAAGTCAAGCCAACCCTTCTGTATCTTCTCTATAAGGTCTTCAGCACCGGCATTATCTGCACCCGCATCCCTCGCTTCCTTCTCTTTTTCCCCTTTCGCAAATACAATCACCCTCACTTTTTTACCTATCCCATGAGGAAGAACGATTGCGCCTCTAACCATCTGGTCTGTCTTTTTGGCATCAATTCCAAGATTTACTGCCATGTCAACTGTCTCGTCAAACTTCACGAAGGAAGATTCCTTTATCAGAGCTATTGCATCTTCGAAAGAATATTCCTTTCTTCTCTCAACTTTCTCCTGAACTGCCTTCATTTTTTTACCCATTTTATACCTCTTCTATATAGACTAAGGTTGAGGTTAAGGCTAAGGTTAAGAAATCTCTAAACCTCAACCTTGACCTTAACCTATTTTTTTCTAATCTGCTATATCGACTCCCATACTTCTTGCAGTGCCTTTTATAATGTCCATTGCCTTTTCAATGGAATGAGCATTAAGGTCAGTAAGCTTTGTCTGTGCTATCTCTCTGACCTGTGCTGAAGTCAGCTTGCCAACCTTATCCTTGTTAGGAACTCCTGAACCCTTAATAATCCCTGCTGCCTTTTTGATAAGTTCAGATGCAGGGGGCGTCTTGGTTATAAATGTAAATGACCTGTCTGTATATACAGTCAGGACAACCGGAATTATTGTGTCACCCAGCGCCTGAGTCTGCGCGTTAAATGTCTTACAAAACTCCATTATATTGATACCATGCGGACCAAGCGCCGGTCCTACAGGAGGCGCCGGATTCGCCTTCCCCGCTGGTATCTGAAGTTTTACCTGTGCAGTTACTTCTTTCTTAGCCATTATTAAAACCTCCTAAAATAGTGTCAGTGTCAGTTTTCAGTGTCAGTCACTGCCACTACTCACTGACACTGCTTTATGCTTTTTCTACCTGAAAAAAATTAAGTTCAACAGGTGTCTGTCTGCCAAATATACTAACCATTACTTTAAGTCTTCCATGGTCCATGTCAACATCTTCAACATAGCCGACAAAATTAGTAAATGGGCCGTCTGTTATTCTCACGGTCTCATTTTTCTGATACTGGGTCTTAACCTGGAAGGCATGGCCTTTCTCCATCTGCTGCAATATTACATCAATCTCTTCCTGGGCCAATGCTACAGGATTTGAGCCTCCCACAAAACCGGTTACACGCGGAGTTTTTCTTACAAGATGCCATGACTCATCATCAAGGTCCATCTCGATAAGAATATATCCCGGATAAAATTTCTTGTCACTCTCTCTCTTCCCGCCGCCTCTAATCTCAATTACGCGTTCGCTCGGAACCAGAATGTTCGATATTTTATCCTTAAGATCTTTCTTTGCTACCTTGTCCTCAATAGACTGCTTAACCTTCTCTTCAGAGCCCGAATAAGTATGTACTACGTACCAGTTTTTTGCCATTTTTACCTCAATAACCTGCTTACCACTTTTGAAAGTCCACGGTCAATAATCCCTAAAAATACTGCCACCAAAAGAACTGTAATGATAACCACCCATGTGGAACCTATAAGTTCATCCCTGTTCGGATAAACAACTTTTTTAGCCTCAGCCTTCACTTCTTTAAAAAATCCTTTTATCTTTTCTATCATATATTTATTACTTCTTTATGGCAGGCCAGGAGGGATTTGAACCCCCAACCCTCGGATTTGGAGTCCGACGCTCTAGCCGTTAGAGCTACTGGCCTTTCTCTATGCCTTTGTCTCCTTATGTAAAATATGTTTTCTGCAATGCCTGCAGTATTTCTTCCGCTGCAACTTCTCTGTTGTATTCTTTTTGTTCTTCATAGTTGAATAGTTTCTGTTTTTACATTCAGTGCACTGAAAAAGGATTATATCACGCATAGTCGCTCCGCTCTACTGCAAGATGCAAATTGTAAATTGCAAATTTTAAAATCTTTCACTCTGCATTCTGCATTTTGAATTTTTAATTTTGAATTTTGCATTTAATTATTCCAGCACCTCTATAACAACACCGGCTCCGACAGTCCTGCCGCCTTCTCTTATCGCAAATCTCAGCTCCTTCTCCATTGCAATCGGCG
>CAKKPR010000056.1 GCA_919901705.1 Thermodesulfovibrionales bacterium
ATGGCAACACCAACAGGAATTACATTAAAAGAGCTTTCAAAAAAGGAAGGATTGCTCACATCCGGCCACAGGCTGTGTGCCGGCTGCGGTGCGCCTATAATCGTGAAAATGGTTCTCCTTGCAGCAGAAGGGCCGGTTGTAGCAGCCAATGCAACAGGGTGTCTTGAGGTCTCTACCTGCATATCTGATTACACTGCATGGAAGATACCATGGATACATAATGCCTTTGAAAATGCCGCGGCTACACTCTCCGGAGTTGAAACAATGTACAGGTCATTAAAGAAACAGGGCAAGATAAGCAAGGATATAAAATTCATAGCCTTTGGCGGAGACGGCGGCACTTATGACATAGGCTTACAGAGTCTTTCAGGCGCTATGGAACGCGGGCATGATATGCTTTATGTGTGTTATGACAACGGAGCATATATGAATACAGGCATCCAGCGCTCAAGCGCTACTCCATTTGGCGCAGACACAACAACATGTCCTGCCGGAAGCGTTATCCCGGGTAAGACGCAGAACAGGAAAAACCTTACAAAGATAATGGCAGCGCATGACATACCTTATGCTGCGCAGGCATCACCGAGTCACTGGATGGACCTTATAAAAAAAGTTAAAAAGGCTCTCTCCATAGAAGGCCCGAAGTTTATGAATATACTTTCTCCCTGCAACAGAGGCTGGAGGTCGCGGACTGACGACGCCATAATGCTGAGCAGGCTTGGCGTTGAGACATGTTACTGGCCTCTGTATGAGATTGAAGATGGAGCCACGAAGGTAACCTTTAAGCCAAAGGAGAAAAAGCCATTGGTAGATTTCCTTAAGCCGCAGGGAAGATTTAAACATCTCTTTGCTCCGGAGAACGAATGGATGCTTAAGAAGTTTCAGGAGATGGTGGACAAGGAGTGGGAGTTTCTGCTTAAGTCCGACTTAGGTCGTTGCGACTCGAAACCGAGCGGAAAGGCGTCAGGAGCAGAATAGGTTAAGGTTTGCGACTCGCAGAGTTGATTATTGATGATGTTTCTGATAACTTAAATATCAAAAATTAAAGGGAGCTGAATTAAGGATGGCCGGTTCTGACCTTGTGATGTATGAAAATGAGTTCCAGAAGATTGATGAGGAACTCCAGAAACTCCACCAGCAGGCGAATGCGACCGTTGTTTTTCTTGTGGATAAGAACGGCCAGCTAATAGCATCTGCCGGCGATACGCATGATATTGACACAACCTCTCTTGCATCATTGACAGCCGGCAATATTGCTGCCACAGGGGGAATTGCAAGGCTTCTTGGAGAAAAGGAATTTACTGTCCTCTTTCACGAAGGAGAAAAAGACAACATCCATATCTCATTAATCGGACAGAGGATTATACTTGTTGTGATATT
>CAKKPR010000057.1 GCA_919901705.1 Thermodesulfovibrionales bacterium
TAAGACAGGCTATCGAGACAAAATATAGCTTTATTAATCCCTTTTTAAATTTGCTCACATAAAGATGTATAAAAAATACACTCATGCCAACAGATATATAAAGAGAGCTGAGCAACATGTTTATTTTAGCGCTGATACCTGCGTTGTCCTGATTCCGCGAGGAAATGAATAGCATATAGGCAGCGATTGAAATTATTATTGCTGAAAGAACGATTCCAATCCTGTAAAGCACAACTGTAATCTTGTCGTCCTTTGTTAGTGGCTGATATAGATGCTGTTCTCCCACGGGTTTTATGATAACAAATCCAAACATTAAAGGAAACCGTTATCCAGCAAGGCTCTGCGCTGCCTTGATGAGACTCGCCCTTACAAAAGCCTATGATCTGTCTGCAACGTATTGAGTTTAAAAGAATTTTGACCTGCTTAAAAAATGAGCAGTATGGAATAAACAACGTCTTTCAAGGGCTTGCAAAAGCTTTTAACCGAACCTATTAACAAGTTATTAACTTAATGTTTATAATTTAGCCTTGCTCATAATTTTGAGTTCACGGTTAGATTTTTTTAAAATGAATGATTGGCAAATCTATGACAGAAATCATGTTATGAAAAGAAATAATATTTTAGACTATTTTTATGAGTTTGAAAATATTCGTCATATTCATGGCAGCGGTAGTGATGTTTTCTGGTCAGTCCTCTGAAGGAAAAAATTAGGGAGACGGATATTGTCTGCAGCAGATGTCATAAGAAATAATCCCTATACCCATTTCAAATACAATGCCTCTGTGCTATCATAATTTTAAAGAGATAAATAAGTGAAGGAGGAGTTTATGAAAAAGTCTATTGTTGTGCTCGTTGTTGCTTTGTCTTTAGTTTCTCTGCCTGTATTTGCTGCGAAGAAACCCTGTGATGAGCTGAAGTCTGAGATAGCTGCGAAGCTGGATGCAAAAGGGGTTAAAGGCTACTCGCTCGAAATTGTTGCTCCTGAAAATGTTAAAGACGCCAAGGTCGTTGGAAGCTGTGACGGCGGCACCAAGAGAATAATTTATAAGCGCAAGTAAGGGGTTTAAGCGCTGTTTCTGAAATTTTTGTCCCTTCTTATAAGGTCATTCTGCCTCACGTCTTTAGGCACAGGGATAAAAACAAT
>CAKKPR010000058.1 GCA_919901705.1 Thermodesulfovibrionales bacterium
ACTCCGGCAATGTCTGCGTCCTCTTTTATAAAAAATACCCTTCCCCCGTGCATTTCGCCTGATTTCTTGATATTAGCCAACCTCAGATATCCCTCTTTTTCAGAGGCAAAATAGCCTGTTGTATAATCAGGATCGTCAGAGATACAGACCTCTGCAATAATATTAGGGCATGATGCAACTTTTGATGCAAGGATTAACGCCTCTTTCACAGTCGTGGTATTTATTCTCATCTTTGACAGTTTCTGAGCAAGTTTCCTTTCATCAGTTTTTTCTATTCCCATCCTTGATACTCTTACCCCGCGATTTTTATCAGGTTCAACACGCTTGCCTGATTTCGCAAGTATCAAAGATGCACCTCGCATTGCCCTTTGAGCCTTCAAGACCTTAAAACCATTACTTGCAGCCTTTTTTGAAATACCAAGAGACGCCAATTTTTGAATAATGGTTTCTTTTGCCTCATCAGGAGATTTGCATTTTAATGTTTTTACAGATAATAAAGGGATAGTTTTTATTTTTTGTTTTATTGTTTCAATTGTAATTACAATCTCATCAGGCTTTCCCCGCGGATGATTCAATGCCCTTTTTATGTATTCCTTTATAATCTTCGGTATATTTTTTCCCTTGTATATCCCCTCAGCACCGGAGATGTGGATTATTTTCTTATCGCTGACCGCTGATTGCTGATTGCCAATTGTTTTTGAAGCGCGCATCCTTATATTCCACATCACATTCACCCTACTTTCAATCCATAATCCCTTATAAGCTTCAGATCATCCTTAAACGTCCTGCCGGTCGTAGTGAGATAGTTTCCTGTAAGCAATGAATCGGCCCCCGCAATAAAAACCATTGAATTGAACTCACCCAGAACCTGCATCCTTCCGCCGCAGACGCGTATCTCTTTTTGTGGGAGCAAAAATCTGTAAAGACTGATAATCTTCAGCGCTTCAAATGGATGAAGCACATCCCTTTCAGCCATTGATGTGCCTTTAACCGGGATTAAGAAATTTACAGGGATAGAATTAACATCCAACTCTTTCAAGGCAAATGCCATATCTATCCTGTCCTCCCATGTCTCGCCAAGTCCGAATATCCCTCCCGAACAGATAGAAAGACCTGCTGCTTTAGCTGCCTCTATAGTTTTCAATTTGTCATGATATGTGTGTGTCCTGCATATTTCAGGGAAAAATCTTTCTGAGGTTTCGAGATTGTGATGATAGCGCTCAAGCCCGCTTTCCTTGAGGAATAATAGTTCACCCTTGCTGAGAAGCCCTAATGTTGCGCATGGCAAAAGTCCAATACGCCTTATTTTTTTTACCATGGTGACGATTTCAAACAATTCAGCCTTGCCAATCCTTCTTCCGCTTGTGACAATGCAGAATCTCTTTACGCCGGCTTCTTTTGCCTCTTTTGCCTTTTCAAGCACAACCTCTTTTCTGATGAGAGGATATACCTCTATGCCGGTCTTGCTCTTTGAAGACTGGGCACAGTATGAGCAGTCCTCAGGACATGCGCCTGACTTTGCATTTACAATTGCGCAGAGGTCAACAGAATCTGTCCTGAACTTCTCCCTTATTTTATTGGCAAAAGAAAAGAGATTGAACAGGTTTTTTCGTTGAACCCCGGCGACCTGAAAGGCCTCTTCTTTTGTCAGCGAACCTCCGTTCAGGACCTTATCTGCCAAAATATCAATCACAGACTATTCTCTCGAAAAACCGCAGCGATTGTCAACTGAAGAATTGAATTGGTTTACATCTCACCTTACCCTGAGTTTCGTCTAAAATATCTAAATGAGCTATACTATAAAAAACAAAAAAGGGAGACATAATTATGGATATTTTAAAGAAGATAAATGAAGACCTGATTACAAGCATGAAATCTAAAGATGAACTCAAGACAACAACCCTGAGAATGATAAAATCAGCTGCCAAAAATGCCGAGATTGCAAAGCGCGGCAAAGGCGATTTAACGGAAGAGGATATCATGGGGGTTTTGTCCACAATGGTAAAACAGCGCAAAGAATCTGCTGAACAGTATGAAAAGGCCAACAGAAAAGACCTTGCAGATAAAGAAAACACGGAGATAAGCATCCTTCAGGAATATCTCCCGAAACAGTTGACCACCGAAGAACTGGATGCTATTATCAAATCAACGATTCAGGAAACAGGAGTTGCCGGCATGAAGGAAATAGGGAAACTCATGAAAGAGCTCATGCCAAAGGTCAAAGGCAAAGCAGACGGCAAACTGGTAAACCAGATGATAAAGGAGATACTTGAAAAAGCAGGTTGAGTGCATAAAACAGAAAATTACTCAACAGGAGGTATAAACATGAAAAATATTTTCAAGGTCGTAGCTGCAGTTATGTTCCTATGTTTACTTGTCCTTCCCGTTTACGTTGAGGGCAGCGATTTGGACAGCTTCATTAAAAAACTCAACGCACAGGCAGAGGCGGATTTACCCGAATTCAAGGCAAGCCTGAGCGCCCAGTTCGGAGTTCCGATGCCACAGGTAGACGTACTCATAAAATCTGTTGACAGGCCTGGAGACGCTTATATGTGCCTCAGGGTCGGCCAGATTGCAAGGCAGCCGACAGAAGTGGTTGTTAAGGAATATAGGGCCCATAAAGGAAAAGGCTGGGGAGTTATCGCAAAAAATCTCGGAATTAAACCTGGCTCCAAGGAATTCCATGAACTCAAAAGAGGAGATTTAGGCCCGGGTCCAAAATCTGATGATGGCAAGGGGAAGGGAAAAGGAAAAG
>CAKKPR010000059.1 GCA_919901705.1 Thermodesulfovibrionales bacterium
AAAGTTATTGAAGAAGGCGGAAAAATTATTCAGGAAACAAGGCTATGGGATTCTGACAGGGGAATCACGGAATCTATGCGCAGCAAGGAAGAAGCTCACGACTACAGATATTTCCCTGAGCCCGACCTTGTGCCTATGACTGTAGAGCAGAAATGGATTGATGAGATTAAGGCATCATTGCCGGAACTGCCTGATGTGAAGAGAAAGCGTTTTGTATCTGAATTCGGTCTTCCTGAATATGATGCAGACCTTCTCACGTCAGAGAAATCAACAGCCGAATGGTTTGAGAAGGCAGTAAAACTTGGTGGGGACCCTAAACTAGTCTGCAATTGGATTAAGGGTGAAATAATGAGGCTTTTAAACACAGATGGAAAAACTATGGATGAATGCCCACTAAAACCCTACCACTTAGTTTACGTGCTTAATCTTATGAGAGATACAAAAATAAATGCCAATGCGGCAAAAATTGTTCTCGAAGATATGTATAAAAATCCAGCCGATATACATGGTTATGCTGAGCTTGAACTTCCTGCATTTGAAATTGAAGCAGAAGCCCATGTAGAAAAAATTGTAAAAGAAAAAGGCCTTGTGCAGGTCAGCGATAAAGGCGCTATAGAAAAGGCAGTTGATGAAATAATTGCGAAGAGCCCCAAAGAGGTCGAGAGATTTAAGGCAGGAGATGAAAAGCTCCTCGGATTTTTTGTCGGGCAGGTCATGAAGGCAATGAAGGGCAAGGCAAATCCGCAGATGCTCAATGAGATTTTGAAGAAAAAACTTTTGTAACAACCTCAATTGAAATCATAGAAATAAAATTGACTCTGTCTGTTATAAACTTATAAACTAACAAAACCATGGAAAGCACGAAAATAGGCAGCTTTACACGCCTGTCCTACCCGTCAAATATAATTGTTGACATACATTCTTATTGCAATGCCTCATGCAAAACATGCCCGTACCGCGAATTATCCAAAAAACTTCCGATGGGGATGATGGAAGAAAATCTTTTCACAAAGATTATAGACGAGTTTTCCGCGATTGCCAAAAACCATGCGATACGGGGGCATGTGATATTTTGCAATATGGGAGATCCCTTTATAGACCCGAATGTCTTTAAAAAAATATCCCATGTTATTAATGCAGGACTGGATTTCATAATCCAAACCAATGCCTTCCTTTTGACCCCTGAGCGCACAGACAAGCTTATCGCAACAGGCTTTAAAGGGCCAATCTACATAAGCTGTCACGGCATCACCCCTGAAGTTTACCGGCATGTAATGGGACTGGATTTCAATATCACCATTAAAAATATCGAATACCTCATCAACCATTACCCTAAAAAAATGATACACATACGCGCCATTCCCTATGAGTGGCCCATGGGAGAAGTCCTCAAGGTAAAACGCTACTGGAAAGAGCGGAATGTCTCGGTAAAAATATTTTTGCCCAATTCCCGCACAGGCCTTTTGGACAACTGTGCCTCATGGAACTTAAAATATCCCGGCAATAAGCTTAAGGGCTGCAAAAAAACCCTGCCCCTGAGAGATATGGTTATTTCTTCTAACGGAGATGTAGTGCTGTGCTGTGAAGATATGGCAAGAAAGGTAATCCTGGGCAATGTAAAAGAGCGTTCTCTGCAGGAAGTCTGGAATTCTGCTCAGGCCATGGATATCCTGGAAAAAATATTTCTGGGGAAACCAAGCCCTGATGACTTTATATGCAAGACCTGTGAATTTGGCGTATCAACGCCCTTCAAAAAACTTGTCAAAACCATAGATAATGAGTGTCACCGCCTCTTGAAATGCCATATCTGATGTGTTGAATTTTTATTTTAAAAATGGCTTTAAATTTCTCCCGGAAGTTGATTAAACCCCGTCTTATCAGTTAAAATTTCAGGTACATTTTTACATTGGAGAGGTGACCGAGCGGCTGAAGGTGCACGACTGGAAATCGTGTGTGCGCTAATCCCGCACCCAGGGTTCAAATCCCTGCCTCTCCGCCATAAAAAAACAGTGAGCAGGGGTTAGGGATTAGGGGTTAGTAAAAATTTCCTGTCCCACAAGTACTAACCCGATTTCTCGCTGTCATTGCGAGGTCATTCTGACCGTGGCAATCCAATTCTAAAAAGAGAGATTGCTTCGCTTCGCTCGCAATGACAATTTAAAGGAAAATGAATAATGGCTAATGAAGACCTTTCAAAGCTGAAGATAGACAAGACTGAATCAGCATTTCATGCAAAGAAAAAAAAGGGATGGTTCCGCTGGGTTTTGCTTGCGGTCGTTCTTGCGCTGATAGTCTTTCTTTATTCCTCAGGCATATTCACGTCTGCCATAAATGTTGAGGTCACATCTGTTTCTCAGGTCTATCCTTCCCAGACTTTTACATTACTTAACGCAAGCGGATATGTAGTTGCACAGAGAAAGGCCGCGGTTGCATCCAAACTTACAGGCCGCCTTGTATCAATATCAGTTGAGGAAGGAAGCATTGTAAAAAAAGGAGACATAATTGCACGCCTTGAAAGCGATGATGCAGCTGCATTAAAAGACCAGGCAGCGGCAAATTTAAATATTGCATATTCGAATCTTGAGCAGGCAAAGGCAGAGCTTAATGAAGCAACACTTTCTTTTAATCGCAACAAGGAGTTGTTTGAACAGGGACTGGTTACAAAGGCTGAGCATGACGCTTCAGAGGCACGATATAAAAAAGCAATTGCGGCAGTCAAGGGCGCTGAAGGTGCAATTAAGGCAAATCAGGCCGCATTGCAGGGAGCCAGGGTGTCTCTGGAATATTCAACGATACGAGCGCCTTTTGATGCTGTGGTTCTGACAAAAAATGCTGATATCGGAGATATTGTAACGCCATTGGGTGCAGCAGCAAATGCAAAGGCATCTGTTGTAACTATTGCTGACATGAACTCACTCCAGGTTGAGGTTGATGTCTCTGAATCCAATCTCCAGAATGTGAAGATGGGACAGCCCTGCGAGATTCAGCTCGATGCATTGCCTGATTCACGCCTCCGCGGGGAAGTGCATATGATCGTGCCGACAGCTGACAGAACAAAGGCTACGGTTCTCATAAAAGTGCGGTTCATTGATAAGGACAAACGCATATTGCCGGAGATGAGTGCAAAGGCGGCTTTTTTAAGCAGGCCTGTGACGCCTGAAGAGCAAAAACCGCGCATTGCTGTTAACCCGGCATCTGTTATTACCAGAAACAACAAAAAAATGGTGCTTCTCGTAAAAGAGAGCAAGGCAGTTGAGACTCCGGTAAAAACAGGCGAACAAATCGGCGATATGATAGAAGTCCTTGACGGCGTAAAACCGGGAGACAGAATAATTGCCAAACCCTCTGATAAATTAAAAAACGGCTCAAGGATAAAGATTGCTGAAAAATAGATGGAAACAAAAACAGCTATTGTTCAGATAAAAAACCTCTTTAAATCCTACAAGCGCGGCAGCCAGATAATCCCTGTTCTGCAGGACATCACTCTTGATATCGCTGACAATGAATTTATGGCATTGATGGGCCCTTCCGGCTCAGGCAAAAGCACATTATTAAACCTTATCGCCGGCATTGACAAGGTTGACTCAGGGAGCGTAAGTATAGAAGGCATTGACATTACTTCGCTCTCTGAGACCGAGCTTGCAAAATGGCGAAGCTCGCACGTAGGCTTCATATTCCAGTTCTATAATCTCATACCCGTGCTTACTGCATTTGAAAATGTTGAGCTTCCACTGCTTCTTACCGGCCTTTCAAGAAAAGAGCGTAAAGAACATGTAAGAATGGCTTTGCAGATAGTCAATCTTACCGACCGTATGGACCACTATCCGTCCCAGTTGTCAGGCGGGCAGCAGCAGCGCGTTGCAATTGCACGCGCATTTGTCAGTGACCCCGCAATACTCGTTGCTGATGAGCCAACAGGAGATTTAGACCGCGTATCTGCAAAAGAGATACTGGACCTCATGGAAAGGCTCGTGCATGAACTCGGGAAAACAATAATAATGGTTACCCATGACCCGCGCGCAGCCGAGAAGGCGCATATCATCAGGCATCTGGACAAGGGTGTGTTAAATGCAAATACTCAAGCTGCTTCTTAAAAATTCTTTCAGGCACAAGCTCCGCACCTCTCTTACAGTTTTCGGAATTACGATTGCCATACTTGCCTTTGGCCTTTTAAGAACTGTTGTAAGTGCATGGTACGCCGGCGTTGAAGCCTCCTCTGCCACACGGCTGATTACAAGAAATTCCATATCCATCATATTTTTTCTGCCATTGTCTTATAAAGAAAAGATACGGCAGATACCTGGCGTAAAGAATATCTCTTATTCCTGTTGGTTTGGCGGCATTTACATCTCTGAAAAAAATTTCATCCCCAATTTTGCTGTAGATGCAAAGACCGTTTTTGAACTCTGGCCTGAATTTGTGCTGACTGATAAGCAGAAAAATGATTTTCTGCATGACAGAAAGGCATGCGTTGCAGGCAGAAAGATTGCTGAAAAATACGGCTGGAAAATAGGAGATACGATAACCCTCAGAGGAACAATATTCCCCGGCAACTGGGACTTTACATTAAGAGGCATTTATAAAGGTGCATATAAGAGCTCTGACGAAACGCAATTTTTCTTCCACTGGGATTATCTTAATGAGTCTATGAAAAAGACCTCTCCTAACCGGGCTGACCAGGTCGGCTGGTATGTAGTTGGAGTGAAAAACCCTGACCTGGCTGCTGATGTGGCTGCTGCAATTGATAAAACATTCAAAAACTCTTTGGCAGAAACCATAACAGAAACTGAGAAGGCATTTCAGCAGGGCTTTGTCTCGATGACAGAGGCCATCGTCATTGCCGTCCGGATAGTCTCATTTGTCGTGATAATAATTATTATGGCTGTTATGGCAAATACCATGGCAATGACAGCAAGGGAACGCATCGGAGAATATGCGATAATGAAAACACTCGGTTTCGGCGAATGGCATATTGCAGGGCTGATATTCGGCGAGTCACTTATAATTGCGTTCACTGGATGTGCCTTCGGAATTGCTGCAACATACCCTGCTGCAAATGCATTCGGTGATGCAATGAGCACATATTTCCCTATATTTAATGTACAGAGTGAGACTATCTATATGGATATAGCTGCGTCATTAGTAGTAGGCCTTGTTGCAGCAGTCTTCCCTGCATGGCGTGCAGTGAAACTCAGCATTGCTGACGGGCTGAGGAGGATTGGATAATGAAAATTCCGTTCTCATACAGTTTCCGTAACCTCTGGACAAGAAGGCTCACGACAATACTTACGGCCTCGGGCATGGCATTGGTTGTCTTTGTCTTTGCTTCAGTTTTGATGCTCGCCGAGGGGCTCAGGAAAACTCTGGTTGAGACCGGCTCTTATGATAATGTCGTTGTAATCCGCAAGGCGTCGAATTCCGAGGTAATGAGCGGGGTAGACCGGTTGCAGGCCTCCGTGATAGAGAGCCAGCCGGAGATTGCCCTAGGAGAAAACGGCAAAAGGCTTCTGGCAAAAGAAATAGTTATATTGGTAAGCCTCTCAAGAAGGGGAAGCGATAAGCCTTCCCTGATTCAGTTAAGGGGGGTTGACGAATCTTCACTGCCTTTGCGGCCTCAGGTTAAGCTGATAAAAGGCCGTATGCCGAGGCATGGCTCGTCTGAAATCCTTGCGGCTTCGGGCATAGCCAGGAGATTTAAAGGCGGAGGACTCGGAGAGACACTGCGCTTTGCGATGCGGGACTGGACAGTTGTCGGAATATTTGATGCAGGCAATACCGGATACAACTCCGAGATATGGGGAGATGCAGACCAGTTCATGCAGGCATTCCGCAGGCCTGTCTATTCATCAGTGCTTTTTAAGCTGCGCGACTCCCCGGAATTCCAGGGATTCAAAGAGAGGATAGAGAGCGACCCGCGCCTCACACTCGAGGCAAAAAGGGAAACAAGATACTACACGGACCAGTCAGAGATGATGGCAACATTTTTAAGTATTCTCGGCTTGTCGCTTACAATAATCTTCTCCCTCGGGGCTGTTGTCGGCGCCATGATTACTATGTATGCGGCAGTAGCTAACCGCACAGATGAGATCGGCACTCTCCGAGCACTAGGGTTTCAGAGGCGGAATATCCTTGTGGCATTTCTCATTGAATCTCTGCTTCTCAGTCTTATAGGCGGATGCGCCGGGCTGCTCTTTGCTTCTTTCATGCAGTTTCTTACGATCTCGACTATGAACTGGCAGACCTTCTCTGAACTTGCTTTCTCATTTTCACTGACCTTTGGAATTGTTTACAAATCTCTGCTTTTTTCACTCATCATGGGTTTTATAGGCGGAGTGCTTCCTGCATTCAGGGCAGCACACATGAATATCGTTGACTCTTTAAGGGCTGCCTGAGATTTAATATCGTTTCAGCGCTATCGCGGCGTATGATATTTTTAATTTTGGTGGAGAGTTTTTTTAAAAGAGAGACAACCCCAAATAAAGACAGATATGCTAAAATACATAACTTAAAAACAGTGAATGATTTCTGTTATTCATTGTTTTTCTGCAGCCAGGGGATGGCCCTGCGCAGCAGAGTGGTGTGAACCCCACCAGGTCCGGAAGGAAGCAATGGTAAGCATTTTCTCTGGGTGCCGCAGCAAGTTGTCCCCTGGTTGGAGAAAGGTAAAACAGCAGGGTTCAAGGATTCAAGGGTTTAAGGGTTCAAGGGGACGTATTATTTTACCTTAACCGCTTGACCCCTCAGACCCTTGGCCCCTCTTTAAACTTTATGAGCTATTTAGTACTTGCAAGAAAATGGCGCCCCCAGGGGTTTGATGACCTTGTCGGTCAGGAACCCATCACAAGGATTCTGAAGAATTCCCTCTCTCAGAATAAGATTGCACATGCCTATATATTCTCAGGGCCAAGGGGTGTCGGCAAAACATCAACTGCAAGGATACTTGCAAAAGCCCTGAACTGCGAAAAAGGGCCAACACCATCTCCGTGCGGCGTCTGCGCATCCTGCATAGCAATTAAAGACGGTTCATCAATTGATGTGCTTGAGATTGATGGCGCATCAAACAACAGTGTTGATGATATAAGAGACCTCAGAGAAGGCGTTAAATATACACCCTTGGGAGGCAGGTACAAAATATATATTATTGACGAAGCCCACATGCTTTCCACCTCTGCATTCAATGCCTTGTTAAAAACTCTTGAAGAGCCGCCTCCTCATGCCATATTCGTGCTCGCAACAACAGCTGCCAAAAAGATACCGGCAACTATTTTTTCAAGATGCCAGCATCTGCCGTTCAGGAGGATATCGGCACAGAAAATAAAAGAGAGGCTGAAACATATCAAAGACTCTGAGGCTATAAGAATCTCTGATTCAGCAATAGAGATGGTTGCAAGGGCTGCTGACGGAAGCATGAGAGACTCCCTCACAATTCTGGATCAGGTAACGTCTTTTTCTTCCGAGATAACCGATACGGAAGTTAAAGACCTTCTCGGTATAGCTGATATAGGTATGCTGTCCGGAATATCAATCGCCATTATTGATTCTGACAGGGAAAAGCTTGTTAAACTGATAGCCGAACTTGTAGACAGGGGAACTGACCTCAAGTCTTTTGCAAAAGACCTTGTAGAGTTTTTCAGGGACCTGCTTGTTGCAAAGATTGTAAAAAAACCTGAAGAGACGCTTGAACTGGATGAAACCGGAATAAATGCAATCCGCCAGATACTGCCAAAGGTTTCAGCTGATATCCTCACCCTTATTCTGTCAGAGATGGTAAAGGCTGAATCAGAAGTAAGGTCTTCATTTTCACCGCGCCTCAGCCTTGAAATGTCATTGATCAGGGTAAGCTTTATCAGCGCTCTCAAGCCTGTAAAAGAGGCAATAGAGAACATAGAAGCGCTCATGAAGGGGCTGCCGCAAAAACAGCAGTCAGCAGTCAGCACTCAGGTGTCAGAACCTATAACCCGGAACATAGAACCTGAAACCCAGTCTCCTTCGGTCGCCTCATTCTCCTCAGCGAACCCGCCTGAGTGCGGGGGCGACTCGCCGAGGAGAGCGACTCGTTTGGGCGAAAATCCGGAACCTATAGACGATATTTCATTATTGAATGCAATCATGGAGAAGATTGACGACCCGAGGATTACATCAAAACTCGAAAAGGCAAAACCCATGCTTAATGGCGACACCCTGACACTCACATTCAACAGCAACGATGCTATTATATTTGCTGACGCGATAAAGAAAAATTCCAGCCTCATAGAAAAAATAGCATTAGGAATCCGTAAAAATCCTACAAAAATAGTGGTTGAGATAGATGCAAAAGCAAAAAAAATTGTGAGCAGGAAAGATCTGGAAGATAAAGCCAGAGCTGAGCCCTCGATAAAAGAGGCCATGGAGCTCTTCGAGGGAAGAATTATAGATGTTAAGCTAAAAGAAAACGGAGGTGGATAGATATGTCCAAGAAAATGCTCGGTGATATTATGCGTCAGGCCCAGAAGCTGCAGGAAGAGATGATGAAAAAACAGGAAGAGGCCAAGACTAAAACAGTCGAGGCAACAGCAGGCGGAGGCATGGTTACCGCCGTCGCCAATGGAGCAGGACAGTTAATCTCCATAAAAATAGAAAAAGATGTCATAAACGCTGACGACGTCGAGATGCTTCAGGACCTCATTCTCGCAGCAGCTAACGAGGCTTTAAGGCGGGCGCAGGAAATGGTCAATGAAGACATGTCAAAACTGACAGGAGGCCTGAACATACCGGGATTAGGCGGAGGGCTTGGTAAGTTTTTCTAATTCCTCTTCATCTATCTGAAGCTCTCTTGCAAGCGACTTGGTTGTCGTGCCGGTCTGCTTTATTACCTCTTTGACATAATCCTCATAACGGATATTTTTATCCCAGCAGCCATTGAAATGTTCCTTGAGGATTGCAGCAAGCCCCTCGGAAGGTATCCTGTAGCCCTTCTTTGTTGCCTCTTTCTCGCCTATGCTCTCAGGGATGCCGATAACGACCAGCTTTTCATCCACTACAATGTAACGAATATCATGCACAACTGCACAGCCGCTGTATCTCACTTCAGCGCCGGCCTTTGTATACAAATAGCCTATATGTAATCTGTCAGGGAATTTCGGCAGGAGGTATTTAACGCTCACATTATTTTTTGCCAGCCGCTCAATATTAGCGGTAACATCCTGGGTCCTTTTCTTATCATCTCCGGCAGGCAGTCTTCCTGTAATAGCCCCTATCACCTCGGTTTTTGCATCCATCATGGAATCCGTGACTGTAAGAAAGTATTCCTGCCTTGTGAGTATCTTTGTTGCCTTGCCCACCTCCAGAAGGAGGCCCTTCCTGCCCCTGCCTTCTTTTATGCTGTAAATAAGAAGTATGATTGTAACAACAAGCAGTATTGATTCAAGCATGAGAAGTCCGGTTTCGATAGTCATTTTATCCTCTTAATAATTTTACCATTTAAAAACAATTTTTACTAAAAGTCTGGTCTGGATATTTAATTAACTTGAAAGATGAGTAAATCCTGCAAAAATGATATACTAAAAACCAAGATGACTGTCACAGAGATAGAGAAAAAAGCAAAATTAATAACCGGGAAGAGCGGTAAACCCGTAGAAGTAATACTGCCCTATAACATCTTCAAACATCTTCTGGAACTCGAAAGAAGCATGGAAATCTTCAGCCGCAGGGAAACGCAGGAGAGCATTAAAAGGGCTAAAGAAGACATAAAGCACGGCAGAGTAAAAACCTTCAGTGATATTACAGATGCTTTTAAATGGCTGGACAAGTAGAAATAGTTTTCACCGAAGAGTTCAAGAAGGCTTACAAAAAACTTCCAGAAGATATCAAGAAAAAGGTCGGGAAACAGTTAAAGTTCCTGAGCCATAATCCAGCCCACCCATCCCTCAAGATGCATAAACTAAACGGCGAATGGGAATTTTATGTTGATATCCACTATAGGTGTTTTTTCTTACGAGATGGCGGAAAGTTCACCCTGCTGACAGTCGGAAGCCATAGGGTAGTGGATAGATACAAAAAGGATTAACGCTTTATAACCTGTCATAAACAGCGTCTTCGTCGTTATCCCGGACCTTTTTTAAAAATTGACTTTTATTCTCTTACGACTTATGATTCTTTGTGAAAATGCAGCAGTATAAAAAACGATGTTATGCGCAAAAATATAATGGGAAAAACAAATGAGAAGTCATATCATTATTGGGCGTTGGGCGTATTTTCTCTTGGCTTCTTTTTTCTCAATTTGTTTGAACCACCTCCCGATTATGTAATTTTTCAGTGCGACCGTACAAATAAAATATGCACCATAGAGAAAAGGGATCTATTCCGGACCAAAACCGAAATTATAAAAATTGAAGATATTCGATATGCTCATTTCGAGAAGTTAGGCTTTTTCATAAGAGGTTATCACGGCCCTGAAATAAAACTGCAAGATGGCAATGATATTTCAATTGGCGCAGGCTCAACAAGTCCGTTCACATCGGAAGAACAAAAAACAGTTGAGGGGATAAACAAGTTCTTATCAAATCCCGAATTAAAACATCTGTTTATCACGCAAAAGAATATTCCGACGATAATCGTCGAAGGTATATTTCTGTTCGGAGGCATATTTTTTATATAGGTCAAGCAAGCAGGGTCAAACCTACAAGATACATTTTCAAATCCCCTTTTCCTTGTGACTTTTCCTTTGAAAAGTATGATAGTCCGAAGAAGGTCAGAAAACAAAAAATGGTAATTGATAAAATATTTTGTGTTATGCTAATAATGTAGTGTCAGCAAGGAGGGCAAAGATATGCCGAAAGGAATAACATTAGGCAAAATAGAAAAAGAGGTTGAAAGGCTCACGCCTAAGGATCAGTTGAAATTGCTGGAAAAGCTTGCCCATCAGCTTAAGAAAACAGGTGTTGCCATGAAAAAAGAACTCGACTGGAAAGGGCTTTACGGTCTCGGAAAAGGATTGTGGAAAAGTGAGGATGCCCAGGACTACGTCAATCGGTTGTAACGGAAACAATTAGGGTCAAACCTACAAAATACATCTTCAACCCCCCTTTTTTCTTCAAGCCTTATTATTTTATTTATTAAGTAGACATAATCCTTTAAAATAACTATATGAAATTTTTCAAGAAATCAGAAGAAAACCAGCCTGACTCGATATTGGAAGAACTGCGAAAGAAAATTGAAACTGAACTATGGAAAAAGAAAGGATTTGAATCAAGATGAGCGCTGAACCTAACAAAGTAATTTACTCCATGATCGGGGTAAGCAAGTTTTACGATAAAAAACCTGTACTGAAAAATATCTACCTCTCATATTTCTATGGAGCAAAAATCGGCGTCCTCGGGCTGAACGGGTCAGGGAAAAGCTCCCTCCTCCGCATCCTTGCAGGCAGGGACAAAGAATTCAACGGAGAGACAGTGCTTGCACCCGGCCACACCGTAGGCATCCTTGAACAGGAGCCGGAACTGGATGACAAAAAAACAGTACGCCAGGTTGTAGAAGAAGGTGTGCAGGAAACAGCAGACGCCCTCAAAGAATATAACGCTATAAATGAAAAATTTGCTGAGCCTATGTCAGACGATGAGATGACAAAACTTATCGAGCGTCAGGGAAAGGTGCAGGAGAAACTCGATGCCCTGGATGCATGGGAACTGGATTCACGTCTTGAAATGGCAATGGATGCACTGCGCTGCCCTCCCGGCGACACACCTGTTAATATCCTTTCCGGAGGGGAAAAACGGCGTGTGGCCCTTTGCAGGCTCTTACTTCAGAAGCCTGACATCCTGCTTCTTGACGAGCCGACAAACCATCTCGATGCCGAGACAGTGGCATGGCTTGAGCACCATCTGCAAAGCTATCCCGGCACCATCATTGCTGTGACCCATGACCGTTATTTTCTTGATAATGTCGCCGGCTGGATACTTGAGCTCGACCGCGGAGAGGGAATTCCATGGAAAGGGAATTATTCTTCATGGCTCGAACAGAAGAAAAGCCGATTACAGCAGGAAGAAAAAACAGAGAGCGAAAGGCAGAGAACACTTCAGCGCGAGCTTGAATGGATAAGGATGTCGCCCAAAGGACGCCACGCCAAGGCAAAGGCGCGCATCAATTCTTATGAGTCTCTTTTAAACCAGGATATTGAAAAAAGGTCAAAGGAACTCGAGATATATATTCCTCCGGGCCCGCGTTTGGGCAGCGTTGTAATTGATGCAGATAACGTGTCCAAGGCATACGGTGATAATATATTGATGGAAGGCATGACCTTCTCTCTTCCTCCGGGCGGAATTGTCGGCATTATCGGGCCGAACGGAGCAGGAAAGACAACTCTCTTCCGGATGATAATCGGTCAGGAAAAACCTGATTCAGGCACTTTCAAAACAGGAGAAACAGTAAAGCTGGCATACATTGACCAGAGCCGTGATGACCTTGACCCGGATAAATCCATATGGGAGGTAATTACCGGCGGAGAGGACATGATCCAGCTTGGAAAGAAACAGGTGAACTCCCGTGCCTATGTAGCACGCTTTAATTTCTCAGGCAGCGACCAGCAGAAAAAGGTTCCGATGCTCTCAGGAGGAGAAAGAAACCGCGTGCATTTGGCGCGTATGCTCAAAGAAGAGGCCAATGTGCTTTTGTTGGACGAACCAACAAATGACCTTGATGTAAACACCATGCGTGCATTGGAAGAGGCATTGGAGAATTTTGCAGGGTGTGCAGTTGTAATCAGCCACGACAGATGGTTCCTTGACCGCATTGCGACTCATATACTCGCATTTGAGGGTGAGAGCAAGGCAGTATGGTTCGACGGAAACTACTCAGAATATGAGGCGGACAGAAAAGCGCGCCTCGGCTCTGCCGCAGACCAGCCCCACCGCATCAAATACAGGCATCTGTCAAGAGGGTAGGCTGATGGAAACAACTATTATCGAGGGGGAAATTGGGGAGGGAAGCGGATTTAATGTACCAATTAATTCATGGATAACAAACAAAAACTAATTAAACGCGGGCTTTACTCCGATTCT
>CAKKPR010000060.1 GCA_919901705.1 Thermodesulfovibrionales bacterium
AACTTGTGGATATCGGAGCTGAAAAGGGAATCATCGAAAAATCAGGCGCATGGTATAGTTACAGCGGCAGCAGGATCGGGCAGGGAAGGGAGAACGCCAAGGAATTTCTGAAGAGCAATCCTGAGAAGGCAAAAGAGATAGAAGATAAAATTATAGAAACCCTGAATCTGAGGAAATAGACAATGGAGACAAACGAACTCCTTAAGGTTGCTGTTTCAGAAGGCGCTTCTGACCTTCATATAAAGGTCGGCTCTACACCTATAATAAGAGTTGATGGCGAATTAATGCCTATGACCTCAATGCCGAAACTTTCGCAGGAAGATGCGTTAAAGCTTGCATTTTCTGTAATGAGCCCGGGACAAAGGGAGATATTCAAAAAGAAAAACGATCTGGATCTTGCCTACAGCGTGCCGGGACTTGGCAGATTCAGGTGTAATGTCTTTATCCAGAGGGGAGCTGTTGGCATGGTTTTCAGGGTAATCCCGGTTAAGATTCCGACTATAGAAGACCTCCAACTGCCTGAAGTTCTTAAAAAGATAGCTATGGAGCCGCGGGGTCTCATACTTGTCACAGGAACAACAGGCAGCGGTAAATCAACAACTCTGGCTTCGATGATTGACTATATCAATACCAACCGGACAAATAACATTATAACAATAGAAGACCCGATAGAGTTTTTACACAGGGACAAAAGAAGCATTATAAATCAGAGAGAGGTCGGCACTGATACCGAATCTTTCAGTAAGGCGCTGAGAGCAGCTTTAAGACAGGATCCTGATGTAATACTTGTAGGTGAGATGCGTGACTTTGAGACAATCCAGATATGCCTCACTGCCGCTGAAACCGGGCATCTTGTGCTCAGCACCCTTCACACAATTGATGCAGCAGAGACAGTAAACAGGATTATCTCGGTCTTCCCTCCGTACCAGCACAAGCAGGTCAGAACACAACTCTCTTCTTCCCTTAAGGGAATTGTCTCGATGCGGCTTATGCCGAGGGCGGATGGGAAAGGCAGGGTCCCGGCAGTCGAGGTGCTTGTTGCCACAATAACAGTTAAGGACTGCATCCTTGACTCTGATAAGACAAAGCTGCTTCCGGATGTGATTGCACAGGGTGCGGTTCACTATAACATGCAGACATTTGACCAGTCGCTTTTAAACCTCTTTAAATCAAATCTCATAACTTATGAAGATGCTTTGAGAGGCGCAACTAACCCTGATGATTTTGCTCTTAAGGTAAAAGGCATTCAGTCAACAAGCGATCTCACGTATGAATCGCCTCAGGC
>CAKKPR010000061.1 GCA_919901705.1 Thermodesulfovibrionales bacterium
GCCTCGGCAATAACAGAACCGTCACTTTGCATTAAAAGACGGGCAACTGCTTCAATGAGCCTGGAACCTCTTTTTGTTATTTCCGCTTCCACAATCACCTTTTCATCAACCATTAACGGTTTTTTAAATCTGACGTTTATCTCGGCGGTAATAGGGTTTAGGCCCTCTGCTATGGCAGCCTGTATCATTGCCTCGTCAAGTATGGTTGTTATTATTCCGCCGTGAGTTATGTCCTTATAGCCCTGATGAATCTTTGAAGGCGTGAATTCAGAAGTAAGCCTGCCCCCGGAATAATTAAAGGACAGTTTTAACCCGCAGGGATTTTTCTTGCCGCAGGCAAAACAGTATTTATCGTCTTCAAGCTTTATTGGTTCCATAGTTCAAAATATACCATTGCATGGATTCGCAAGGCAAGGATAAATAAAGAACCCTGTGGCAAGATAAGACAGCCGTTATGCTGTCATTGCGAGGAATCCCGAAAGCCTTCGGGCTGACGAAGCAATCTCAAAAGAAAGATTGCTACGCGGAGTTTACCCTGAGAAAAGAACGAGATTGCCACGCTGCGCTCGCAATGACAAGAAGAGAACCCTGTGGCAAGCTACAGGGAATTATCGAGTTAAATTATTTTTAATTATGTATACTTAACAAAACATTTAGGGAGGTTTTTATGGGGTGCATTTTTTGCAATATTATAGAGAAGAAAATACCTGCTAAAATAATTTATGAAGACGGCCTTGTTTTGGCCTTTGAGGATGTTAATCCGCAGGCGCCTGTGCATACCCTTGTGATTCCCATAAAGCATATATCAACAAACCTTGATATTAAAAAGGAAGACGATGAACTTATCGGACACATGTTTCAAACAGCAAACAAGATCGCAAAAGATAAAGGGATAGCAGGGCGGGGTTTCAGACTTGTGATGAACTGCAACCCTGAATCAGGGCAGACTGTTTTTCATATTCACCTTCATATCCTCGGCGGCCGCCACATGCACTGGCCTCCGGGTTGATTTTCTGATTCTCCGCCTCGGGCGGATTAGCCAAGGCAAACTCGCTGTAAAAAATGGGCGCTGACCCTGTTTTTATTGCAGCAAGTCTATTTTAAAAAATCTCTTAATGTCTTTAAAATGCTCATCAAGGGTGAGTATTTTGCAATCGCTTTCATTCGCCAGAACCGCTATGTAACAATCCACAATATTTACCGTCACTCCTTTTTTTTTCATCGAGAATGAAAGCCTGCCGGCATTAAGCCAAGTGTTTTCTGTCTGGTCAATGATATTGAATGCCTCGACAAATTCTTCTATGACTGAAATCTCTTTTTCCGACTTTGCGCCTTGAATAAGCTCTGCAATTACGACCTTTGGCACATAGACATCGCTGAACTTCAGGACACTGTCAACCTTCTCGGCAATGTGGCTGTCCCTGCCTTTAAAATAGGCTATCCAGACAGAAGTATCTATTAAAACTCTGCTATCTCTCACGGTGCCTTATCTCGTCGGCAGTCATGTCAAACTCAAGCTTACCCCTCATGGATTTTATCTTTTCTATCTTCTTTCTCTTCAGGTATTCATTAATCGCAAGCTTCACCGCCGATGCCTTGCTTCTGCTCTTTGTCTCCTTCATGAGTATATCAAGCTTGTCCTTCTCTATCGTCACTGTTGCACGCATTTTGCCTCCTTCTTGTGCACTATATATGCACAAGTATAGCATGATTTGTTGTGCATAAGCAAGATTGGGAAATAATTTTTAAGGTGATATTTTTCTCCTCTTTCTCTGCAAATTTTTCATAAGAGTATCATATTTTAAAGTATTAAGCACATCCTTTTTCTCAAGCCACCCCCTTCTTGCTATTGAAACACCATAGTGCATGAAATTAAACTGCGTTATGACATGCGTGTCTGTGCTGATTGCAAATTTAACCCCGAGTTCCTTTGCCGTTTTCACATAAACATCGCTCAGGTCAAGCCTCAGGGGATATGCATTTATCTCAAGCGCAGTTCCCGTCTTGCTTGCCATATTAAGAACTTGCTCCATATCAATCTCATACGCATCTCTTTCTCCTATGAGCCTTCCTGTCGGATGAGCGATTATAGAGACATAAGGATTTTTCATGGCTGAGACGATTCTTCTTGTAAGCTGCTCTTCAGGCTGCCTGAAACCGGAATGTATCGAGGCAACGACAATATCCATCTTTGAAAGGATATCATCATCAAAATCCATTCTGCCATCGCTTCTTATATCAACCTCAATCCCCATGAGGAGCTTGAACCCCCTGAGTTTTTTATTCAGGGCATCCACTTCTTTTTTTTCTTCCAGCAGCCTTTCTTCACTCAGGCCCCTTGCAATTCCAAGCCCTTTTGAGTGGTCAGTGATTGCAATGTATCCATATCCCATTCCCCTTGCCGCGTCAATAAGTTCTTCAAGGGTATGACTGCCATCGCTTTGTTTTGTATGCACATGGAGGTCTCCTTTTATATCACCAAGTTCAACCGGACGCGGAAGATCATTTTTTTGAGCAGCCTCTATCTCTCCCCTGTTCTCTCTCATTTCAGGCGGGATAAATTGCATGCCGAGTATTTTATAGACATCGTTCTCATCCTTGCCGCCGAGTTTTTTATTGTCCTTCTCCCTGAATATCCCATATTCATTTATCTTAAGCCCTTTTTTTACAGCCATTTCCCTTAATCTGATATTGTGTTCCTTGCTCCCTGTGAAATAAGCTAAGGCAGCGCCATAAGATTCATCCTCAACAACCCTGAGATCAACCTGAAGCCCTTCACGAATGACAATGCTGGATTTTGTAGGCCCGTGCATCAATACCTCTTTTACCTGTGGGAGATGTACAAATGCCTTCATTACATCATACGGATTTTTTGATGTTGCAAGGATATCAATGTCTTTTACTGTATCCTTCATTCTTCTCAGGCTTCCTGCAATATTTATTTTTTCAACATGAGTGGCTTTTCCCAGGTGTTCGATAATTTCATATGCTATCGGCAAGACCCTTCCCAGCGGCTGTCTCTCTTTGCCCCTTTTGAGCATCTCAATGCCCCTCAGAATATTTTCTTCTGTCTTTTCTTTTATTCCGGGAAGGCCGATTAGTTTATGCTCTCTTGCAAGTTTCTCAAGTTCATCTACATTTTTGATTTTTAATTTTTCATAAAGAAGTTTAGCTGTCTTTGGCCCGAGGCCTGGGACGGAAAGAAGCGCTGCAAGGCCTTCAGGGACTTCTTTTTTGATGTCCTCAAGGCTTTTGACCTTTTCAGTCTTTATATATTCTTCAATTTTTTCAGCAAGGTCATGCCCTATTCCGGGGATTTCAAGGAGTTCTTCTCTGGAAAGTGCGGCAACATCCTTTGTAAGCCCTTCCAGATTCTGGGCGGCCCTTCTGTAAGCCCTGATACGGAAGGGGTTTTCGCCCTTTATCTCAAGGAGGTCAGCTATCTCATTGAAGATTCCCGCTATCTCCTGGTTTTTCATAAGTAAAGTATAGCAGAAGATAAACCTGGTATCTTTGACAGGACTTTCATATCAGGGTTATAATAATTCTCTAAAATGAAATCAAGAGCTGTTATCTTTCTCATAATCATATCCATTGTAACCGGTGTATCTGTCGGAAGCTATCTTGCCATTGCAAGGGGAATTCCTTCTATTGGTGAACTCAAGCAGTCCCGGCCTGCAGCAGGCACAAAGATATATGCAGACGATGATGTGCTTATCGGGGAACTCAAGGTGGAAAAAGGCATATTTGTGCCTCTGAACAGGATGCCGCAGCATCTTATAGATGCAGTGATTGCTACCGAAGATTCAAGGTTCTGGAAACATAAGGGGATAGATTACGTTGCGATCGGCAGGGCTATTCTCAAGGATATTATCCATGTAGAGCTTAAGGAAGGCGCCAGCACAATAACCCAGCAGCTTGCAAAGGTCGTGTTTCTTACGCCGGAGAAGACCCTCAAGAGGAAGATCAGAGAGGCGTCACTTGCAATAAAGATAGAAAAGAATCTTGACAAAAAAGAGATACTGGAGCTTTATTTGAATAAGATATATTTTGGCCACGGCGCATACGGAGTGGAGATGGCGTCCCGCGTATATTTCGGCAAGTCTGTAAGAGACATAACTCTGCCGGAGGCAGCCATGATAGCAGCTCTCATAAAGGCCCCTTCAACTTATTCTCCATATAATAACCTTACAAAGGCAAAGGAAAGGCAGGATACGGTTCTTCTCAGAATGGAGGAAGAAGGGTATATTAAAAAATCCGAAAGAGAAAAAGCAGTAAAACAGCCCCTGTATCTATCGAGCCTAAGAAGGGGCATAGAGGCAAATAACTATTTTGTTGAATACGTAAGGAAATATCTCGAAAGCACCTATGGCGAAGAAACTGTATATAAAGGCGGGTTAAAGGTCTATACAACGCTCGACAGGAGAATGCAGCTCTCTGCCCAGAAGGCCTTGCAGGAAGGGCTGAGAGAACTTGACAAAAGGCGCGGCTGGAGGGGGCCGCTGGAACACAAGGAAATAGATATTAAAAAAGAGATGGAAAGCAAGGATGTATATAATTCCGTTATCACGGACGGAAGCGAGATAACGTCAGGCCTGGTGCTCAAGGCCGGTGAAAAAGATGCTGTTATCAAGACAAGGGGAATTATCGGGAGGCTGTCTATAGAAGATGCCCAGTGGGCGGGCATTGCCATAGACAAAAAAACAAAGAAGCCGGTTGCAGTTAAAGGCTTTAATCTTACGAAGATACTGACCCCCGGTGATATGGTAAAGGTTAAGGTTAAGGGAGCAAAAGGCAAAGACGTCAGCCTTTCTCTCGAACAGGAACCCGAGGTAGAAGGCGCTGTTGTTGCAATTGAGCAGAGCACAGGATTTATCAGGGCCCTTGTGGGAGGTTACGATTTTACAAAGAGTGAATTTAACAGGGCCATTTATGCAAAACGCCAGCCGGGTTCGGCATTCAAGCCGGTAATATACGCTGCTGCGATGGACAATGGGTTCACGCCGGCAAGCATAATAGACGATGCACCGGTTACTTATACGGGCGGCCCAAAAGGCGACTGGAAACCGGAAAATTATGACCACAAACACTATGGCGCCACGCGATTGAGAGATGCACTGGCGTATTCCAGAAATGTTGTTACAGTAAAACTTGTGGATGCAATGGGCGTTGGCAAGGTTATTGATTTTGCAAGGAGCATTGGCCTTGAAGGTGACATACCGCACAATTTAAGCATAGCCCTCGGCAGTTTAAGCGTAACACCACTGCAGCTTGCTTCAGGATACAGTGTCTTTGCCAACAGCGGGAATAAGATGAATCCGACGGCTGTTAAATATATCACGGACTTAAAAGGGAGCATACTTGAGAGCAATGAGACTGGGAACACTCAGGTAATAAGCCAGCAGACAGCGTTTCTCATAACGTCCATGATGCAGGACGTTATAAACTATGGGACAGGCTGGAGGATTAAGGCGCTCGGCAGGCCTGCCGCAGGAAAGACAGGCACAACAAATGATTACAGGGATGCGTGGTTCGTGGG
>CAKKPR010000062.1 GCA_919901705.1 Thermodesulfovibrionales bacterium
GAGGCCGAGATGGCGGAATGCATGAAAGAAATTATGGAGGGAAAGACAACAGATGCCCAGATAGGCGCATTTCTCACAGCCCTCAGGATAAAGGGCGAGACCGTTGAAGAGATAACAGGCGCAGCAAGGATTATGAGGGAAAAGGCCTCAACCATTAAGGCGCCTGAAGGGGTTCTGGATACCTGCGGAACAGGCGGCGACATGTCACATACATTTAATATATCAACAACAACGGCGTTGGTTGTCTCTGCATGCGGGGTGCCTGTTGCAAAACACGGGAACCGCTCTGTATCGAGCCAGTCAGGAAGCGCTGATGTGCTTGAGGCGCTCGGCGTTAAAATAGACCTGCCTCCTGATAAAGTTGAAAAATGTCTTTTCGAGACAGGTTTTGGATTTTTATTCGCTCCCCTCTTCCATCCGGCCATGAAATATGCAATAGGCCCACGAAGAGAGATGGGGATAAGGACCATCTTTAATATACTGGGACCTATAACAAATCCTGCGGGAGCAAAAAAACAGGTACTCGGCGTCTTTGCAGAGAAACTCACAGAGCCATTGGCAAGAGTGCTCGGGAATTTAGGCGCCAGTGATGCAATGGTTGTGCATGGCGTAGACGGCCTCGATGAGATAACACTTACTGACGGAACAAAAGTATCAAGATATAAAGACAACAGGGTGGAGAATTTTATTATCTCGCCGGAGGACTTCGGCATCGAAAGAGGCAAGCTCGAAGACCTTGTCGGAGCTGATAAAATGAGCAATGCCAGGATAACGCTCTCAATCCTTAATGGGGAAAAAGGCCCGAAACGAAATGTCGTGCTTATGAACTCGGCTGCAGCGCTTGTTGTAGCCGGAAAGGCAAAGGATTTCAGGGCCGGCGCTGCAATAGCAGCAGAGGCAATAGATTCAGGCAGGGCAATAAAGAAACTGGAAGAGATAAAGAAGGTATCGAACTCGCTGTAAGGCTTGATTTCAGAAAAATCAGGGAGAGGATGGACAGGGGGTTAGAGATATTGACAGGACATATCATGATACTATAGTATTATGTATTAATGATACCATAATAAGAGGTGCGTCATGACTGTAGCAACAAACATTCGCCTGCCTGAGGAAGTGCTGAAGGCCCTCAAATACAGGGCAATCGAAGAGAAAAAGAGCGTTAATCAGCTAATAAGAGAGGCGATAGAAGAATCTCTCGCGATCTTTGTTCAGCCTGAAAAGAAGAGTAAAGATTCTTTTGACATGGTAATAGGCATTGCGAAATCGGGCATTAGAGATGCCTCCACAAGGCACGACAAGTATCTATATTCAAAGAAGAAATGAAACTATTCATAGATACCGGAGCATTTATAGCCCTCACAGATATGAGTGACGAAAACCATCAAGCCGCAAATAATTTTTATATGAAGGTAAAAGAAAAGGGGATAAAGCTCGTCACAACCAATTTTGTTGTTTGCGAAACGATGAATTATCTGAGGGCAAAGGTTTCTCATGATGTTGCAGTTGCCTTCAGGGAGGGATTCAAGAAAAGTAGCCTCTTTGAGATAATAGATATAACACCTTTGCTGGATGAAGCTGCCTTCCGTATTTTTAAGCAGTATGCTGACAAAGATTTCAGCTTTACTGACTGCACAAGTTTTGCTGCAATGCAGTTTTTAAAACTGCGCAAGGCATTTGCCTTCGACAAACATTTCGAGCAGTACGATACCCTTGAACGCCTTCCGTAAACTTCATAGACAC
>CAKKPR010000063.1 GCA_919901705.1 Thermodesulfovibrionales bacterium
CGAAATTATTCATTCAAGGGGGCTGATAACAAAAGACGAGGTCAGGGCTGTTGCTATTCATAAATTAAGGCTTCCCCTGAAAGGGGTATTCTGGGATATAGGCGCGGGCTCCGGCTCGATATCCGTAGAAGCAGCAAGGTTATATCCCGGACTAAAGGTTTTTGCCGTTGAAAAAGATGATGAACAAATCTGCAATATCAAAGAAAATAAGATTCGGTTCGATGCAAACAATATCGAAATAATAAAAGGCAAGGCTCCTGAGGCCCTGACAAACCTTCCGTCTCCGCAAAGAGTATTTATCGGCGGCAGCGGGGGAAAACTCAAGGAGATAATAGATTTAATCGCTAAAACTCAAGCCTCAATTGTTGTCATAAATGCAGCCACGATAGAAACACTGAATGAGGCGGTTCAGAATCTGGAAAAGAGCGGGTTTGCAGTCGAGGTATCAGAGGTTTTCGTATCGAGATCTAAGGCCATTACAGGCAAAAGACACATGAATGCACTGAATCCGGTATTTATCATCATTGGAGAAAAACAGACATGACAGGCAGGCTCTATGTTATAGGCGTTGGCCCCGGAGATCCGGAATTATTGACTCTCAAGGGAGCGCGCATTATCAAAGAAGTGAAATGCATCTGCGTTCCAAAGGGCAAAGAAGAAGGAAGCAGCCTTGCATTGTCCATTATTAAAGGAGCTGTCAACATCAGCGGCAAAGAGATAATGGAAGCCTATTTCCCGATGAGAAAAACCAGAGCAAAGAGCAGAGAGCAAAGAGCAGAGAGCAAAAATGATAATCCGGGTTCTATCTCATACGAGCTTGATTCAAGATGGCAGGAGACAATCGAGGCTGTGTACAGCAGATTGAACAAGGGCATTGATATGGCGTTTCTCACAATCGGCGACCCTGCAATTTACAGCACGTTCTTCTATTTATACGATAAACTTCTTAAACTCAATCCTGAACTTAAGATTGAAATAATTCCCGGCGTTTCTTCCATAAACGCCTCTGCCGCGAGGGCAAAAATATCGTTGGCCCTTGCAGATGAAAAGATTGCAATACTTCCGGCAAATTATATGGATAACCTGAAGGATACACTGGAGCAGTTTGACACTGTTGTCCTTATGAAAGTTTACAAGGTATTTGACGATCTTATCAGAGCACTGGATGAGATGCATCTTTTGAAAAATGCAGTTTATGTTTCAAGGGCAGGGATGGGCGATGAAAAGATAGTTAGAAATATTCAGGATGTAAAAAGAGAAGACCTTAACTATTTTTCAATGGTTATAATAAGAAAATGAGCAAGGTCTATTTCATAGGCGCAGGGCCCGGCGACCCGGAATTGATAACCGTTAAAGGCAGAAAGCTGCTTGACAGCGCCGACGTTGTAATCTATGCAGGAAGTCTTGTTAATCCGGAGCTGTTAAAAGACATCAAGGCAGAGGTGGTTGATTCATCAAAGCTCACCCTCGATGAGATATCAGGGCTTATTAAAAACTCCATTAGCAAAAATAAGATGGTTGTCAGGCTGCATACAGGCGATACATCTTTTTACAGCGCCATATCAGAGCAGATAGAAAGGCTCCGTGATTTAAACATAGGATATGAAGTCATCCCCGGTGTTTCATCCGCAATGGCAGGCGCCGCGATACTGGGACAGGAACTTACCATACCGGAGATAAGCCAGACAGTTATATTCACGCGGATAGAGGGAAGGACACCTGTACCCGAGGCAGAAAGACTAAGCGAACTATCAAAACACAAGGCAACAATGGTGGTTTTTTTAAGCGCAGGCATGGTCGAAAAAGTCAGGGATGAACTTCTGCAAGGCTATCCTGAAGACACGCCTGTTGTAATCATCGAAAAGGCTTCATGGCCTGAACAAAGGATTGTAAGGGGGACATTGAAAAATATTGCAGAGGTTGTAAAAAATGCCGGCATCAAAAAAACCGCTTTGATCTATGTAGGCGAGGCTTTAAGGGCGTCAGAAAAATCATTAGGGAAAGAATCCAGGCTTTATCATAAGGATTTCAAACATGGATACAGGGAATAAAATAAAGCGGAGAGCAAAGAGCAAAGGTACCCCCCCCATCCCCCCCTTAAATAAGGGGGGGCAAGGGGGGGGTACTGCAATATTTTATATAACGGATAACGGATTTGCGCTTGCTGAAAGACTTAAGGGGCTTTATCCTGCTGCACAGGTTTTTAAGTTTAAACCTGATACTATCTCTAAATTTTGGGGCAAGCACAAAAGTTTCATCTTCATCATGGCATCAGGCATTGTTGTTCGGACTATCGCGCCGCTGATAAAAAATAAAAAAACAGACCCTGCTGTTGTCGTGCTTGATGAAAAGGGAGAGTTTGCCGTAAGCCTTTTGAGCGGCCATGTCGGCGGGGCCAATAATATTGCAAAACAGATTGCTGATTTTTTGGGAGGAGAAGCGGTAATTACAACCGCATCGGATGTAAATAATATGCCGTCTATTGACTTATGGGCTAAAGAAAATAATCTTGTCATAGAGGATTGGAACTTACTTCCACAGACAGCAACACAGTTTATAAATAACAGCTCGTTAAAAATTTATTCGGAGATTGATATGAATCTGCCAAGTGATTTTTTAAAAGTGAGCGACCCAAAACTTGCTGATGTGCTTATTACAAACAAACAGAAAATAGACTCAAATGTCATTCCCGTGAAAACGGGAATCCAGGAGAAAAGAACAAAAGAACTGGATTCCTGCCTCCGCAGGAATGACAAAAACCAAGCTATCCGCAAACTTTACCTCCGGCCCAAAAACCTGATACTTGGCATTGGATGTAACAGCGGGACAGCAGCAGATGAAATAGAAGATGCCGTTAAAGGGGTGTTAAGTAAAAATAATTTATCATTTTTATCTGTACAATCTATTGCAACCATTGATAAAAAGGGCGCCGAGCCAGGGCTGCTCTCATTTGCCGGCAAATATAATCTTAAGATAAATACGTTCACGCCTGATGAACTTAATTCAGTGAGCAATGTAGAAAAATCAGAAGCTGCATTTAAGGCAACAGGAGCAAATGCAGTAGCAGAGCCTGCAGCCATGCTTGCATCAGGAGCAGACAAATTGCTTGTGAGGAAGCAGAAGATTGGGAATGCAACTATTGCAATTGCAGAGAAAAAGGCAGGGCGCAGAGCGCAGAGCGCAGAGCGCAGAGCTGGCAAACTTTATATCGTCGGAACCGGGCCGGGAACCATCGAACACATAACGCCTTATGCTCAGAGTGTCATAAAAGAATCGGATGTCATTGTGGGATACGGGACATATCTCGATTTGATAAAGGAACTGACCAGGGACAAAGAGGTCATATCCACAGGCATGACAAAGGAAATAGAAAGATGCAGAAAGGCAGTTGAATTGGCAATATCAGGCAGAACGGTTTCAGTAATAAGCGGCGGCGATCCCGGGATATATGCAATGGCGGGACTGGTGTTTGAGGTTTTGAGGGGTCAAGGGGTCAAGGGGTCAAGGGGTCAAGGAGTTAATAAGTCAGCCTCTCCCTCGAACCCTCAAACCCTCGAACCCTTGAATCCAGTTGTTGAAGTCATTCCCGGCATAGCTGCTTTGAATGCTTGCGCAGCGAGGCTTGGCGCGCCATTGATGCATGATTTTGCGGCAATAAGCTTGTCGGACAGGCTGACTCCCTGGAAATTGATAGAGGAAAGACTTGAATCTGCTGCAAAGACAGATTTTGTTATCGTTCTTTACAATCCTAAAAGCATGGGAAGGCCGGAGCATATTAATAAGGCACGTAAAATTATTTTAAAACACAGAGCGCCTGAAACACCTGTGGGCGTAGTAAGGGCTGCGATGAGAGAAAATGAAAGCATTGTTGTCACAAACCTGCGGGACATGCTTAATTATGATATTGACATGCAGACGACAGTGATAATTGGTAATTCCCGTACTTTTGTCTGGGATAATTGGATGATTACACCGCGCGGATATGAAAAGAAATTCAAAATCTAAAGTTCAAGATTCAAAATTGAAACCAGCAGCGTTTCTCTGGGATGAATCGTTTTTGTGGGGGCTCATGGCTTATAAGTCCTTAAGAGCAAATAGACTGTCTTTTGATCTCATCCGCTCGGATGACATAAAAAAAGGACAGCTTAAAAATTACAAAATGCTTTTTGTGCCGGGGGGCTGGGCCTCAAACAAATTAAAAACGCTTGGGGAATGCGGCATCAATGAGATAAAAAAATTCGTGAATAATGGCGGCAATTATCTCGGATTTTGCGGCGGCGCAGGTCTCGCAACGCTTGACGGCATCGGGCTTTTGAATATAAAAAGAAAACCTACAAAAGAGAGAGTGCCCAGCTTCAGCGGAAGGATTCATCTTAATATCAACGAACATCCCATATGGGACACCTGCAAGATTCAAGATGCAGGATACAAGATTCAGGATTATCATGCATCAGAGAACTCCCTGCCCATCTTCCACGCCTGGTGGCCTTCACAATTCTCAATTGAGGACAAAAATATAAAAAAACTCGCAGCTTACGGAGATGCCCTGTCTGACTCCTTCAGTTCGGATCTGAATGTGGGCGATGTTGAAGCTAATGGTGGCTGGGCGGAATTGGAAAATATATACAATATCAATCTTGATCCGGGGCGCTTACTAAACGAACCTGCAGTAGTAGAAGGAACTTATGGGAAGGGCAAGGCCATCCTATCGCTTATTCATTTTGATACGCCTGATGATGCAAACGGAGCAGTGGTTTTAAGGAGCTTATGGGAATATCTGGCGGGGCTGAAACCGGAACAAGGAATGCAGAATAAAGGACACAGAATAAAGAATATTGAAAACAACGAGAATCAATCTCTATGCTCTATGCTCTATGCTCTATGCCAGGATTTAATCGCCCTCGGCATCAGAAACTTTCTCTGGTTCTGGAGGAACCCTATGCTTTTGCAGTGGAGAAGAGGGGTCAGGGGGCTTGAATACTGCACATTGTATGTGATGATAAGAGAGCTGTCAGCGGTCAGCCATCAGCTGTCAGCCGGAGATAAAGAGAAATTGCACAAAATAAAAAAACTGTTGATGCCATTCACAGAAAAGGCAAAACAGCTTCTGATTTTGGAAAGACATGCAATGCAGAATGGCCACATCACCCCCCTTAGCCCCCCCTTATTAAGGGGGGGATGGGGGGGTGATTATGACCCCGGGATACAGAAAATACGGACAGAGCTTTTTGGAAATTCAAAAAGTCACGGAGGATTATTTAAAGAGCTGATAAATGATGTGGATGATATGCTGTATTCATTGATAAAACAGAGGTAGCTTTATATCATCCCGATTGACCTGATAATCTTTTTCCTTACCTTCTCATCAAACAAAATCGCTGCGTGGTTTAAATCAAAGTCATGATGCTCTTTGCAGTGAGGAAGGACTGAGCTTCCAGCTGATACGAGACCGTCGCCAAGTCCTTTCTTCAACTCCTCAGGGTAAATCCTTCCGGGGATAATCTTTTCAAAGCTATCCGGGATGGAAAAAAGGGTTTCGGGTTCGAGCAGCCATTTATGTGCGCCGCGCTTTGATATCTCTTTTAGCTTCCACCTGTACAGACTGAAGAGGTTCGGATTTGTGCCGCCGAATGACAGACCCTGTATCTTCGGATAGTCGTAATCTTTTAATGACCTGAAGAACTCTGAATCAGGCAAAAGCTCCAGGAGGGCCTTGCTCTTTATAAAATCAAGGACACGCTTTATTACATAGGCAATCTTTTTTCTGTCTTCCTCATGTATTAAAGGGCTTATTATCGAGGCGAGCGGGGAGATATATCCTGCCAATTTTGCCATACTGCTTCCATTGTGGGGCGATGCCAATGTTATGAGCCCTATGACTGACTTGTCCCTGTTTTCCAGATACTTTCTTGCAATCAGCCCGCCCCTGCTGTGGCCTATGAGGATTATCCCTGCCTTGCTGAATTCTTTTGAAAGTTCCGCGACTTTTTTGAGCTCTGCCGCAGCTATGGCAATCGGTCCCGCAGGCCTTTTCTGGCTCCATGCAATTACTGTATATCCCAATGACTGCAAATCAGCAAAGGATGTCTTTAAATTATTTTCTGCCTCGCCAACTGAAAACCTGCTGTGCCTGATTTTTGGTTTTTCCGCGGTTGCGCTGTAATCTACGGGTTCAGGTTTTTTTGCGAGTAAATATCTTATCGGAAAATTCCCTCCGAGCATCTTTGCTTCATCAGGGTTTACCCATATATTTTTATTCATTCCAAGTCCGTGGATAAATACAATCGCAGGTTTGTCTTGCCGGCCTTTATGGATTGTGATGTCGAGTTTCACAGCTTTAATCCTGTTATCGAAACAGGGTTTGCGTTTACGCGCATTACCTTCACCCCGAAATGGAGATGGGGCCCGCTTGACCTTCCGGACGAGCCGACAAACCCGATAACATCACTTTTCGATACGATATCGCCGGGCTTTACATTAAACCCTGACATATGCATATAGACAGTAAAGATTCCCTGTCCGTGGTCAAGGATAAGCGTATTCCCTCCAAAGAAAAGCTCTTCTGTCAGCACAACCCTCCCCCTGTTTGAAGCCTGTATTGCCTCGCCGGCCTTTCCCTGCATATCCAGGCCTCGGTGCAGGCTGACGGTTTTTTTGTTGATTATTCTTTTTGTACCGAAAGGGGTCGAGAAAGGATTTGGAAGCGGAAGAATGAAGCTCCCATCCCAGAGTCTCTCTGACTCTATCTGCCAGATTGAACCCATCATTTCGTCTTCTCTATCGATCCTTACAAGGTCTTCAGGACTGAAGGTTACCTTTTCTTCAGGCAGGGTAAGATGTATTGTCTTGAAGCTGCCTTTTAAAACGCGCAATTGCAGCTTAGTCTTCTGTTGCCCTGTCTTCAGCGAAATCAGGTAAACACCCGGCCTGGACTTTATATCAACAGCGCCTATGGCAACAAAGCAGCCCTTCCCGTATTTGCTGAAATGCAGTGCCTTCTTCTCAAATATCGCCGAGGGCTCTGCTGCGTCCAGTCCTGTGACTCTGAGCATGAAGGCGTCTCCGGTATGAATATTTGAAGGAAGTACCTTTGCCTGAAAGGCTTCTGCATAAGGAGCAGAAAGAGTTATAAGAAATATCAACAGCAGGATAAGCAGGGATGAACCGGATGATGGCGTGATGAGGCCATTTAAGAATCTATACTGCATTATTGTTTTCATTGCTGTATCTTTTTCTTCACCTGCGAGCATATCCCGTAAAGCATTCTTAATTCCCAGTCAGTCAGCCCCGCACGTCCAAACAGATGTTTCAGATTTCTCATTATCCTTGTCTCAAGGTCTCTGTTGCCCCTTGGAATATAATCGAGAAGCTTGAGGGTTGATTGAATATGGCTGTAAAGAGTCTCGATTTCCGCGCGTTTTACTAATTCAGGAGATGCTGCTTTATATGTCTTCTGTCCCAGCTCATAGGCCACGAGCAGGACGCTCTGCGCAAGATTGAGCGAAGGAGATAAAGGGTCCGCAGGAATTGTTATCATAAAGCCGCATTCTTCTACTTCTTTATTGGATAAACCTTTGCTCTCCCTGCCGAATAATATTGCAACTTTATTTTTTTTGGCTGCAATGATTGCTCTTTTTAGTCCGTCTTTTACCGGGAGGATAAGGCCTCTTCGTTTCCCGAGCCTTCTTGTAGCTCCGATAACAATGCCTTTGTCTTTTATTGCATCCCCGAAGCTTTTATGGACCTTTGCCTTCTCAAGCACGTCAACATCATTGCATGCCATCCGTCTTCCTTCATCATTGAGAAACTCCACCGGGTTTATCAGTTCGAGATTTTTAAATCCCATATTCTTCATGGCCCGCGCGGAGGCGCCTATATTCCCGGCCTCTTTCGGCTCAACAAGGATGAAATGTATGTTGTCTTTCCAGTTCTCCATAGCTTCATACTATCGTACTCTTTTGAATGTGTTTAGCTCAAGATGGGGAGAAACGGAAGATCCATTATGATTTATTCTGACTTACGCCAATCTTCCAAACGCCTTTTTCAAGAAAAGCTTCTATG
>CAKKPR010000064.1 GCA_919901705.1 Thermodesulfovibrionales bacterium
GATAACCTTTGCCGATGTGGCGGGGATAGAAGAAGCAAAAGAAGAGGTTCAGGAGATAATAGATTTTCTCAAGTCGCCCCAGAAATTTGCAAAACTCGGCGGAAAAATCCCCAAGGGTGTATTGCTGATTGGCGCGCCTGGAACAGGAAAGACCCTTCTGGCAAAGGCAATTGCTGGAGAAGCCGGCGTCCCGTTTTTTTCGATATCAGGCTCTGATTTTGTCGAGATGTTTGTCGGCGTCGGGGCGTCGCGTGTAAGAGATTTATTTGAACAGTCAAAGAAGAGCGCCCCCTGCATAATCTTTATAGATGAAATAGATGCTGTGGGCCGTCACAGAGGAGCAGGGCTTGGAGGAGGTCATGACGAGCGGGAACAGACTTTAAACCAACTGCTGGTAGAGATGGACGGGTTTGAGGGGAATGAAGGGGTGATAATCCTTGCAGCTACTAACAGGCCTGATGTGCTTGACCCAGCGCTGCTGAGGCCGGGAAGATTTGATAGACAGATAGTTGTATCTATACCCGATGTTAAGGGCAGGCTTGAGATAATAAAAGTGCATACGAAAAACATTCCACTTGATGAGAATGTAACCCTGGAACTTATTGCGCGGGGGACGCCGGGATTTACAGGGGCTGACCTTGCAAACCTTGTTAATGAGGCCGCGCTCCTTGCTGCAAGAAAATCAAAGAGCAAGGTTGACATGTCTGACTTTGAGTTTGCAAAGGATAAAGTTCTGATGGGCGTTGAGCGTAAGAGCATGATAATAAGCGAGTCAGAAAAGAAAAATACCGCCTATCATGAGGCAGGGCATGCCCTTGTGGCAAAGCTGACGCCGGGAACAGACCCTATCCACAAGGTGAGCATAATCCCGAGGGGAAGGGCGCTCGGAGTAACACAGCAGCTTCCTATTGACGACAAATATACATATTCTAAAGATTATTTGCTTAAGGCGCTTGCAGTTTTTCTCGGCGGGCGGGCTGCAGAGGAGCTTGCGTTAAAACATATGACAACAGGCGCGGGCAATGACCTTGAGAGGGCAACAGACCTTGCAAGGAGAATGGTTACGGAGTGGGGGATGAGTGAAAAACTCGGCCCCTTGACCTTTGGCAAAAAAGAGGAACAAATTTTCCTTGGAAGGGATATAGCCAAGCATAAGGATTACAGCGAAAAAACAGCAGAGGACATAGATGAGGAAGTGAAGCGCCTGGTCATAGAGGCATATGAAACGGCGAAAGCGCTTCTTGCACATAACTTTGATACTCTTGATGTCTTTGCAAAGGCATTGCTCGAAAAAGAGACAATGAATGCGGCGGAGATAGACGCGATGATAAAGGAGATTGATTCAAAGAAGGCTTTGCAGGCTTGACGTTTTTACAACTGCAAGAGATTTAAAAACACTGCCTTTTTCTGTTAGAATCTTCTGTGTTCGTCCAACAGGTAATCAATGGCCTTACGGTCGGCGGCGTCTATGCGCTCATAGCCCTGGGCTATACAATGGTCTACGGGATACTCGATCTTATAAATTTTGCGCACGGAGAAATTTACATGCTCGGCGCATATCTCGGGATAATATTCCTCGGTTTTTTTACAGTCATCGGACTTACAGCATACAGCCTTCCGTTAGCCTTAGCGCTGACCTTTATACTTTCCATAGTTTTTTGTTCAGCGTATGGTTTTACAATAGAAAAAATAGCTTATAAGCCTTTGAGAAATGCATCAAGGCTCAGTCCCTTGATAAGCGCCATTGGTGTTTCGATCTTTCTTCAGAACTATGTAATGCTCACGCAGGGCGCAACTGATAAGGTCTTTCCGCATCTGTTTGAGGAAACAGGCTTTGAGATGCAGGGCATGACTTTTACATATATACAGATTTTTATAATCGTTGTTTCGGCTGCTTTGATGATGTTCCTTAATCTCTTTATAACAAAAACAAGGATGGGCAAGGCCATGAGGGCAGTGGCGCAGGATAAGACAATGGCGTCTCTGGTCGGCATCAACATTGACACTGTTATATCCGTTACATTTGTCATAGGCTCGGGGCTTGCCGCAGTTGCCGGCCTGATGGTTGCGATGTACTACGGGCTTGTGAATTATTCCATAGGTTATATCGCCGGCATAAAGGCCTTTACCGCAGCAGTGCTTGGCGGGATAGGGAGTATTCCCGGCGCGATGTTCGGGGGAATTCTCCTGGGCCTGGTTGAGAGTCTAAGCGCGAGTTATATATCCCCTGAATACAAGGATGCATACGCATTTATTATCCTGATTATCATTCTGCTTATCAAGCCGTCCGGTCTTTTTGGAAAATCACAGGAAGAAAAAGTGTAGAAAATGACAGAGCAGAGAGCAGAGAGCAAAGAGCAGAGAGCAAAGAATACGGATAAAAAAAGCCCGGGGTTTGTCTTAAGGCCGTTAATAATTGCATTATGGCTTGCCCTGCTTTTTCTGCCTTTCAGGGGAATTAAGGATGCATTAATCCTTTTTGTAATGCTCTCAATATTACTATTCATTTTTAGAGCGCTGTCTGGTTATGCAAAAACACTAACGGAAAAGTTCAATGGCATAAGGCAATCTGTAAACATCAGCCTGGAAACTGTGTATGCAAGGTCTAAAATTCCTCAGTTTGTTACTTATTTGCTTTTATTTGGTTTTATTCTTTCTGTCCCATTTTTTGCCAAAGATTATTTTATTGACGTGCTGATACTTGCGGGCATCTATGTAATATTGGCGCAGGGGCTTAATGTTGTTGTCGGCTTTGCAGGATTATTAAATCTCGGATTTGTTGCCTTTTATGCAATAGGCGCTTATTCTTACGCGTTGCTTAATACAAAAATGGGATTGGGGTTCTGGTCAGCTCTTCCTCTGTCAGTCGTGCTTGCTAGTTTTTCAGGATTCCTGCTTGCAGTCCCGGCGTTAAGGCTTAAAGGAGATTATCTTGCCATAGTCACCCTCGGGTTTGGAGAGATAGTGCGCCTTGTGCTTAACAACTGGGATTCTGTGACAAAGGGCCCTAATGGAATAGGAGGTATAGAACCCCCTTATTTATTTGGTATGCCCCTCGGAAGATTAAGTTACTATTATTATTTTATTCTGGCATTTGTGGCGCTGACAGTATTTATGGTCAGAAGGGTTTATAAATCGAGAACCGGAAGGGCATGGGTTGCAATAAGGGAAGACGAGATTGCATCTTCTTCAATAGGCATAAACACGACCGCGTATAAATTATATGCATTTGCATTTGGCGCTTTCTGGGCCGGGGCTGCCGGCGCTTTATTTGCAGCCAAGATGCAGTTTGTATCTCCTGAGAGTTTTACATTTATGGAATCTGTGCTGATACTCAGCATGGTGATTCTGGGCGGCCTGGGAAGCATACCAGGCGTTATCCTGGGTGCAGTCATACTTGTGATACTGCCGGAGATGTTAAGAGAGATACAGCTTTACAGGATGCTTGCACTTGGAAGCGGTCTGGTTCTGCTTATGATATTCAGGCCTCAGGGCCTTTTCCGTCCCGGGCGACTCAGTCGGCTCGCGGGGAGAGCAAATCTCTGATGGGAGGAAAAGGTGTATCTTTTAGAAGTTAGAGACCTTACCAAACATTTTGGCGGCATCAGGGCGATCGAAGAGGTCAGGTTCAGGGTCAGGGAAGGTTCTATAACGAGCATCATAGGGCCGAATGGCGCAGGAAAGACAACGCTCTTTAACTGCCTTACCGGAATAACACAACCTACAAAGGGCAGGGTAAGTTTCCTCGACACAGAGATTACAGGTTTCCGGTCAAGCAGTATTGTAAAACTTGGCATTGCAAGGACCTTCCAGAATATCAGGCTTTTTAAAGAGATGAGCGTTCTTGAGAATATAATGGTGTCCCAGCACTGCAGAACAGGAGCCGGACTTTTCGCCTCGATATTAAGGGGGAATGCATTTAAGAAAGAGGAGAAAATAATAGAGGAAAAGGCCCTGGAATATCTCGAACTCGTCGGGCTGGAGGACTTTGCTGAAACGCTTTCATGGAATCTCCCTTATGGAAGCCAGAAAAGGCTTGAGATTGCAAGGGCAATTGCAACGGAGCCGCGGCTTATGCTGCTTGACGAACCAACAGCAGGCATGAACCCTCAGGAGACATCAGAGATGATGGAACTTATAAAGAAGCTTCAGGAACTCGGAAAGACAATCATTCTGATAGAGCATGACATGAAAGTTGTCATGGGTATTTCGGAAAATATAGTTGTACTGGACCATGGCGTCAAGATTGCAGAGGGGACTCCCGGCGAGATAAGAAAAAATCCGCTGGTAATTGAGGCATATCTTGGAAAGGAACATTAATGGGTAAGTGCCAAAGTTTAAAAGATACCCCACCTTATTCCTCCCCTTGCCAAGGGGAGGATAGGAGGGGTGGAACTTCTGGGCTTCTACGCTATGGCGCTGTGGAACTGAAGTATGCTTGAACTTAATAACATACATGCATTTTACGGGCCTGTGGAGGCATTAAAAGGAATTACCCTGAAAGTCAGTCAGGGTGAAATAGTCTGCCTCATCGGAAACAATGGCGCCGGTAAATCAACAACGTTGATGACAATATCAGGGATACTGAGACCCGGAAGCGGAAGCATATCTTTTATCGGAGAAGATATTTCTGATGCGCCTCCTCACAGGATTGTTGAGATGGGAATAAGCCATGTGCCTGAAGGCAGAAGAATATTTCCGAGACTGACTGTAAAAGAAAACCTTGAGATGGGAGCGTATACAAAAAGTTCTCGCCACAGGCGAGTCGCCGAGGCGACAAAATTTATCCGCCGCGGCGGACAAAATTCAAAGTTCAAAAATCAATTTGAAAAAATTTATGAATTATTTCCTGTGCTTAAAGAGCGGGGGAAACAGATGGGAGGGACCTTGAGCGGAGGGGAGCAGCAGATGCTCGCTATATCAAGGGCCTTGATGTCAGACCCTAAGCTCCTTCTCCTGGATGAACCTTCCCTGGGGCTTGCGCCGCTGATTGTAACCAGGATATTCAGGGCAATAAAAGAGATAAACCATGACGGCATTACGGTTCTTCTTGTGGAGCAGAATGCTCACGCAGCCTTAAATCTTTCTAACAGGGGTTATGTCCTTGAAAGCGGCAAGATTTCAATGCATGGTTTGGGAAAAGAACTTCTTAACGACGAACAGGTGAAAAGGGCATATTTAGGAGAATAACTTTAATTAGATAGATATTTGCAAATATATAATGGAGCCTATATGAGCATTGCTCCGGCTCTGAAATAGTCCTCAAGTTCTTGAGACCATCTTACCGATGCCATATGCAGTTTGT
>CAKKPR010000065.1 GCA_919901705.1 Thermodesulfovibrionales bacterium
TTAATGTTGTAACCTATTAAATTTATGTTGAGAAATAATTTTTCAGAGCTTTAAGGCAGTTTAAAGTCTTTTCCCCTTCTTCTGTAAGGGAATATGATTTTTCTTCGTCCTGTTCTATTATTCCCTTTTCTTTAAGCGCTTTTAGATGGAAAAGAATTTTTGTATGGTCTTCTATATTGAGTTTTTTAGTGATTTCTGTTAGACGCATATTTGTTTTTGAGCAAAACAACTCCATAATCTTTCTCCTTACAGGATTGGATAAGGTATCCAGAGCATAATCAAGGTCTAACTTCTTTATGCCTTCTTCAAACCTGACCTCTTCAAGAACACGTTTTATTGTGACAAGTAGTTCATTAGTCTTAAAGGGTTTAGATATATAGTCGCTTGCCCCTTTTTTTATAGCATCCACTGCGTTTTCTACTGTTGCAAAGGCTGTAATCATAATTACCCGTGTTTTTGGACTAAGTCTTCTGAGTTCTCTAAGGGTATCAATACCGTCCATCCTGGGCATCATTAAATCAAGAAGAACGATATCGAAATCTTCAGACTTTACCATCTCTATCGCATCTTTCCCAGAGAATGCCTCGCATATATAGTAGCCCTTACATCTCAAGAGGTCGGACAGTGTTGTCCTCACTCCATCATCGTCATCTATTACAAGAATTTTTTTCATAACCTGCCTACTTTTAAAGATAAAAAGAATCCCGTATTAGGTAGTGCAACTTGGCAATAATATATCATTTAATTATAGAAAAAAGTCAAAGGATGGTTTCTTCTGTTTTCTTATCTGTGCATGATTCATCAAAATCTGTTATATTTTATATCTTAGAAACTGATTTTGTTTTAGGAGGTAACTAAAAAAACAATGATACGTGTTCGTTTTGCACCGAGTCCAACAGGGCATCTTCACATCGGAGGGGCGAGGACTGCCCTTTTTAACTATCTGTTTGCAAGAAACAATAATGGCAAATTCATCCTGAGGATTGAGGATACTGACAGAACACGTTCGACAGATGAATATATAGAAGCAATCATAGAGGGAATGAAATGGCTCAGACTTGAATGGGATGAAGGCCCTTTCAGGCAGACAGACAGATTCGATATCTATAAAAGTTATGTTGAAAAACTTTTAAAAGAGGAAAAGGCATATTACTGCTATTGCTCCCCTGAAGAACTTGACGAGAGAAGAAAAGAGGCAATGGCTCAGGGCAAACCCCAGAAATATGACAGAAGATGTAGAAAATTAGAAGGTCAAGGGGCAAGGGGTCTCGCCTCGGGTCCGCACTCAGGCGGATTCGCCGAGGAGAACGAGTCGCCAAGGAGACAAGGAGCTGTAAGATTCAAGATGCCTCAGGAAGGCCAGACTGTTGTTGATGATATGATGAGGGGAAAAGTAGTTTTTGAAAATGACCAGCTCGATGACCTCATAATCATGCGCTCGGATGGAACGCCTACATACAATTTCACTGTTGTTGTTGATGACGTTGACATGAAGATAACACATGTAATAAGGGGAGATGACCATCTGAATAATACTCCTAAGCAGCTGCATATTTATAAGGCGTTGGGATATGAAATCCCTTTGTTTGCCCATCTTCCGATGATACTCGGCGCTGACAAGGCAAGGCTTTCTAAAAGGCACGGCGCAACTTCTGTTATGGCATACAAGGAGATGGGTTATCTTCCTGATGCGCTTGTGAACTACCTCGTAAGGCTCGGATGGTCTTATGGAGACCAGGAAGTATTCACAAGGGAAGAGCTTATCAAGCATTTCTCATTCGAGAATGTCGGGAAATCATCCGCTGTATTTAACCCTGAGAAACTTATCTGGCTCAACAGCCAGTACATTATCAAATCAAATCCTGAAGAGCTTGCAGAGATGGTAATTCCTTTCCTTGAAAATGCAGGCACCATCCAGAAAGGACAGGGAATAGACAAACTGTGGCTTTCTAAAGCAATAAAGACACTTCAGGAGCGCGCAAAGACTCTGGTTGAGCTTGCAAATTCCCTGCGCTACTATATTGCTGAAGATATTGAATATAACGAGAAGGCAAAGGTAAAATTCCTTAATGAAAAGAGCCGCGATTTATTGAGTGAATTAAAAGACAGCCTGACATCTTTAGCTGATTTTTCAGCGTCAAGCCTGGAAACCATCTTTAAGGCAATAGTTGAAAAGCATGGCATAAAACTCGGCGCCCTCGCCCAGCCTGTGCGCGTTGCAATAACCGGCGGCACAGAAAGCCCGGGGATATTCGAGGTGCTTGAAGTATTGGGGAAAGAAAAGACGATTAAGAGATTAGAGAAGGCAATTAAGGCGATATGAACACACCCGAAACTCCGCATCCATCTGATTTTATAAGAGAGCTAATCAGGGAAGACCTGAAGAACAGGAAATTCGACAGCCGTGTTCATACGCGCTTTCCCCCTGAGCCTAACGGCTATCTTCACATCGGACATGCAAAATCCATATGCCTGAATTTTGGGATTGCATCCGAATTCAAAGGCCTCTGCAATCTCAGGTTCGATGATACGAATCCAAGCAAAGAAGAAGCCGAATATGTTGAATCAATAAAAGAGGATGTTAAATGGCTTGGATTTGACTGGGACAATAGGGAATATTATGCATCAGACTACTTTGAAAAGTTATACGGATATGCTGTCGAACTCATTAAAAAAGAAAAGGCATACGTATGCGACTTAAACGCTGATGAGATAAGAGAGTACCGCGGAACGCTTACAGAACCGGGTAAGAAAAGCCCATATCGCAGCCGCTCTGTTGAAGAAAATATCGAACTCTTTGAAAAAATGCGTAAAGGTGAATTCCCTGACGGCTCGCGCACCCTTCGCGCAAAGATAGATATGAAATCAGGGAATATAAATATGAGAGACCCTGTCATATACAGAATAATGCGCGCAACTCATCACCGGACAGGAGATAAGTGGTGCATTTATCCGATGTATGACTTTGCCCACTGTTTTTCTGATTCAATAGAAAAAATCACTCATTCAATCTGCACGCTTGAATTTGAAGACCACCGGCCCTTATATGACTGGTTCCTTGATGAGCTTGGTGTTCACCACCCTCAGCAGATAGAGTTCGCGCGTCTGAATCTGAGCCATACGGTTTTGAGCAAGAGAAAACTTATTCAACTCGTTCAGGAAAAACATGTCAGCGGATGGGATGACCCCAGAATGCCTACCATATCAGGCCTGAGGAGACGCGGGTATACCCCTGAGTCAATAAGAAACTTCTGTGAGCGCATTGGAGTTGCAAAAAGAGACAGCACTGTTGATATGGCCCTGCTTGAGTTCTGCATCAGAGAAGATTTGAACAAACATACCCAACGTGTCATGGCTGTTCTCCGTCCGTTAAAGGTTGTAATAGATAATTATCCTGAAAATCAGGTTGAAGAACTGGACGCTGTAAATAACCCGGAGGATCCGGGCATGGGCACAAGAAAAGTCCCTTTCTCGCGGGTGCTCTACATAGAAAAAGATGATTTCCGTGAAGACCCGCCAAAAGGATTCTTCCGCCTCTCACCAGGAAAAGAAGTAAGGCTGAGGTATGCTTATTACATAACCTGTACCAGTGTGGCTAAAGATAAAAATACCGGCGAAGTAACAGAACTCCACTGTACATATGATCCTGCTACACGCGGCGGTGATTCTCCTGACGGGCGGAAGGTCAAGTCAACTATTCACTGGGTTTCAGCTTCACACGCTATCGAGGCAGAAGTACGCCTTTATGACCACTTTTTCACAAAACCTGTCCCCGGCGATGAGAGCAATGATTTCAAGACAGATATGAACCCAAAATCACTTGAATCACTGAAATCGTGTTTTGTCGAACCATGCCTTGCAGATGCAAAATCAGGAGACAGATTCCAGTTCGAGAGGATGGGTTATTTCTGTGTTGACCCGGATTCTTCCGATAAAGGATTAGTTCTCAACAGGACAGTGACATTGCGTGATACATGGGCCAGGATAGAAAAAGCGCAGAAGAAAAATTAATGGTCATTGTGAGCGGGGGCTATTCCCTGCAAGCATATTTATAAATACTCTCGTGAGAATAGGGTCAAAGGCGTTGCCACTCTTTTCATATATAGACTTTAAGGCATTTTCAGGCGTATAAGCAACCCGTCCGTATATCTTTCCTGAGGTGAGCGCATCATAATAATCAGCTATGCTTATAATCCTGCTAAAAATATTGGGTGTTCTTTTCCTGGAGAGTTCAGGATAGCCGGTATTGTCATAGTTCAGATGATGTTCAAAAGAAACGAGCATAGAGATAATTGATATATCGCTGAGGTCTTTTGCCCTTACCAATGCCTTTACGCCTTCCACCGGATGTCTCATTATCAACTCTATTTCCTTGGGATTGAATCCTGATGGTTTGTTTAGAATTGAGAGAGGGATTTCAGTCTTCCCTATATCGTGAAAGACCGCAGCTATACCGAGACTGCTTAATTGATATTTGGGGAGCCTGATTCTCTTGCCAAGCGCTATTGAAAGGATAGCAGTATTTATCATGTGGTTGTACTGATAATTCTCAAAGTTTTTAAGTGTTGTGAAGCCTAAGATAACATTCTCATCTTTGAGAATGTTATCTACTATTGCATGTATAACCCTCTTGACCTTTCTTATGTTTATCGGTTTGCCTGTCCTGGCAGAACTGTCAATTTCTTTAACGGCATAAAGTCCCATAGTATACAGTTTTGTTGCGACCGCCCTTGTGTCGCTCATGTCAACAGAATCCTTTTTCTCGAAAAAAAGAGGACCTCCGATAGAAATACCTTTTGTCAATTTGCTCTCGAGTAACGACTGTATCTCTGAGGCCTCAACTCCACCCTTAACAGAATAAGCAAGGTATATCAAGTCATCGCTTTGAAGCGGCGCCCTGAATGTAAGGACGCCAATCTTCCTTTTTTGAAATTCCCCTGCAAGAAATTCAACGTTGCCAATATCGGATAATGATGTCTTTACCCTTACATCTTCAATAAAAAAAGAGCCCTCAACCATCTTAAGGCTAAGTTCCCCTCTTTCATCTAGAAATGGGGCGAGGTCTGAGAGAAGCCTGGATGCAGCATTTACCATAGCCTCATTTATTGAGCCGTGTATACCCGTCAGTTTTACAAGTATCGAAAGATGGTTTACTATCGCCGTTCCATATCGGGCAACCTTTTCCTTAAATGCATCATCACTTTTTTTATCTTTCATTTAACACCAGCCTTTACAAGCGCCTTTTTGCAGACATCTCTCACAAATTCCTCTTTTGAGTGCATTCCCTTTTCTACGAGTGCGATAGACTCTTTAGTGCCTAAAATCCCAAGTCCATAAGCAGCGCACGCCCTCAGTTCTTCGGGTTCTGCCCGCCTGAATAATCCTTTTTTCCTAAAAAACCCGGAGAGTATTGGAAATGCCATCTCCCTGCCTGTTTCTGCTAAAGTCTCAAAGAGTTCCCTCTTTTCAGTGAAAGGCCTTTCCTGCAAATCATCCCCCAATACCCTCTCTTTTACTATCTCAAATAACTCGGTTGCGAGTCGCAACGACTTCTTATCACCAGATCCCGTTAGAGATTTATCTCTAAACGGGACAAATTTTCTTAATGCCTTTAAGGCGCTTGTTCTTACAGCCGCGTCATTATCTTTTAAGGCAGTCATAAGCGGGACCTTTACCTCTTCTGAGCCTATGGATTCCAGCGCCTTTACCGCTTCCTTCCTTACCCTGAGTTCCGGGTGATGAAGCGCTCCTTCTATATATTTTACTGCAGCAGGTTCTTTTATAATGCCGAGTATCATTAAGGTGTTTCTGACAAGATACCACCTGTCATCATACATGCCGCTTTCAAATTCAGCTATAGCCTGCTTCCCTATAGCTGACAGTATATTACAGAGGTCTTTTCTTCCCTTTCTATCCTCAAGTTCCCCTAAAATATTTAAAAGGGGAGAGATTGCATTTTTATTAAGAAGAAGCAAGTATGCCTGAACATTCCCGGGCTTTTCATCTCCGGCAAAGAGTTTTCTGATATTATCTTTACTGCCGGCACCGTCAATGACATTATCAATTATTTTCTTATGTTCAGATGTACTTTCTGTCTCGCTTATTGCCCTTAGCCTGCCGATGATTTCTACAGCTTCCCCTATAGAATTTTTATCAACCGTAATATCTATTATCTTTCCGACATTTCTTGCAAGCTCCCTGAATCCTTCTATGTCTTTTTCAGTCGTCATGAGTTCTAAAAATAACTCGACCGCCTCATAGAGCAAGCTGTCGCCTTCAAGCCTCTGCATCTCAAGCTGAAGGGCCTCCATTTCATTATCACTGACAGGGTCTACTTTAAAGTCAAGCACTGAAGGCGCCATGACAATATCTATGTACGTAGCCCCTAAAGGAGTCCTTTCATCCCCGCCATCTTCCATGAAAATATCATTTTCAACCGATAATCCCTCCTCAATAAAGCCTTCTGAAACCGAATAGCTGATATGCTCAATATTTTTTTCCCATAAAAGCGTTACAATATCATCCTCAAGGTTCTGCTTTTCTGACACTGCCTTGAAAACCTCAACAAAGCTTATTAGTTCATCCAGGGTTATCCCTTTATAAAAACATAACTCTCTTATGTTATCCACAAAGAGCATAAGCGCGATATTATCGGTTCTTTCTTCATTATGGAAAACTTCCTTTCCATTGAATAACAGCGAAAATTGCTCCACTGCAAGAGGAAGGGTATCATTTATAGCAAAAAAAGAATTAAATTTTTCAAGGAGTTCTGCGGCAAACTTTTGATATATGGGGTTATTCGGCAGGTATGCCTTAAATGTCTTGAGGGTCTTTGTCATGGCCTTGAAGATGTCACTTGCGATTATTAAATCTTTTTCTTCTACATCATCCATGCCCTCAGCCCTCTTTGGTACTATAGTTTATCTAAACATAAAATGCATATAATTTCAATTGCCTGCCGGCAGCCTTAACCTGAATGTTGTCCCTGCCTCCGTGCTGTCAACCAAAATTGTGCCCCCATGGGATACAATGATCTTATGGACTATTGCAA
>CAKKPR010000066.1 GCA_919901705.1 Thermodesulfovibrionales bacterium
CAGGAGGTCCATGCCTATATCAGAAAGAAAATCAGGGTTTTGTATGGAAATAAGGCTGATGAAATCCGTATAATATATGGAGGGAGTGTAACTCCGGAGAATGTAGACTCTCTCATGGCTTGCGGGGATGTAGATGGAGCGCTTGTCGGTGGAGCAAGCCTGAAGGTCGAAAGTTTTGTTGGAATAGTGAAATTCAAAAAAATTAAAAAGTGACAGTGATAAGTGACAGTGTCAGTAGAAAGGTATAAAAAACTGACACTAAAAACTGACACATACACTGAGGTGGAGGAAAAATGGCAACGCTGCTTTTAATAGTTCATGTTTTAGTTTGTCTGTTTTTAATTTTTATTGTGCTGATACAGAGCGGAAAGGGCGCAGATCTTGGCGCTGCATTCGGCGGTTCAAGCCAGACCCTTTTTGGCAGCCGCGGGGCAGCTACATTTTTCAGCAAACTTACCACAATTGCTGCAATTGTATTTATGCTTACATCCCTGTCTCTTGCAGTTGTTTCAGTAAGAACAGGTTCGATCATAAAGAAAACAGCGCCGGTTAAGGAAAAGGGCGCTGTCCCGCCAGCTCAGGGCGGTGGCGTTCAGCCTTTACAGCAGCAGATTCCTCAGTCTCCGGCGCAGCCGGCGGCAAGATAATGAGCGACTGGGTTTTGGCAATAGGCGTTCTGGCAGTATGGCTGGTTTTGCAGTTTGTAGTATTCCCGCGCCTGGGGATTCAATCCTGAGGCTCAAGCCCCAAGGAGCCGGGTGCTCCCAAGAAGAAGTGCTAACCTACAAAAAAGTTTAAGGCTTTACATTTTTGTCGCATCCCTCTAAACTATCCTCATGAGCCGCAGTTACGATAAGACGCTTGAGATTAGTGCGCTTTATGAGATAAGCAAGCTTCTCGGTTCATCTCTTAATCTCAAATCTAATCTGCGCGGAGTGATGAGAGTATTGTCAGAATACCTTGATATGAAGAGGGGGACAGTAGCTCTCAGAATAGACAATGAAGTCTCCATTATCGCTGCACATGGAATGTCAGGGGAAGAGATAAAAAGGGGGAGATACAAACTCGGCGAGGGCATCATCGGCAGGGTCGCAAAACTCGGTTCTCCCATAGTGATCCCTAATATAGGAGACGAACCCTTATTTCTGAATAAGACAGGAGCAAGGGAATCCATTAAGAAAGAAAATATTGCCTTTCTCTGTGTACCCATAAAATTCAAGAATGAGACACTCGGCGTGTTGAGTGTTGACAGGCTTTTTGGCTCCAGGCAAATCTCTTTTGAAGAAGACCTGAGACTATTAAAGATTATTGCATCACTGATTGCACAATCTGTAAAGCTTTATGAGGAAGTTGAAAAAGAGAGGGAAGCGTTTACTGAGGAAAAGGAGAGACTGAAACGCCAGCTTAAAGGCAGATACAAAATAGAAAACATAATCGGGCAATCAGACAGGATGCAGGAGGTCTTTGAGGCTGTTCACAGGGTTGCGCCTTCAACGGCGAATGTGCTTTTACGAGGAGAAAGCGGCACAGGCAAGGAACTTATTGCAAAGGCAATCCATTATATGAGTCCGAGGGCCAAGGGTCCATTTATAAAATTCAACTGCGCGTCAATTCCTGAAGGGCTATTGGAATCAGAACTCTTCGGGCATGAAAAAGGCTCTTTCACAGGCGCAATGGCGATGCGAAAAGGAAAGTTTGAGCTTGCAGACAGAGGGACTATTTTTCTTGATGAAATCGGCGATCTGCCTTTAACGCTACAGCCCAAGATACTGCGTGTCCTGCAGGAAAAGGAATTCGAAAGGGTAGGCGGAGAAAAGACAACAAAGGTTGATGTGAGGCTCATTGCTGCAACGAGCAGAAACCTTGAGGATCTTGTTTCAAAAGGAAAGTTCAGGGAAGACCTTTATTATCGCCTTAATGTCGTCCCTGTATTTCTTCCTTCGTTGAGGGAGAAAAAAGAGGATATTGCCCAGCTTGCTGAATATTTACTTAAAAAATACAACAAGGAAAATAATAAATCCGTTACTATTAAGTCTGATGTGCTTGATGTTTTCATGGACTATGAATGGCCTGGAAATGTAAGGGAACTTGAAAACACAATCGAAAGGTTTGTTGTCATGTCAGCGGGCAAGGTCATAACAAAGGCTGATTTGCCTCTGAATATCAAAGACCAGTCAATCAAATCGAAGTATGGCATTCAGGCAAAAGATGCCCTTCCTTCAACAATCGAAGACATTGAAAAAGTAAGAATCATTGACGCCCTTAAAAATTCCAACTGGAATCAGGCAAAGGCGGCAAAGGCGTTGGGTATTACTGCACGACAGATTGGGTATAAGATACAGAAGTATGAGATAAAGCAAACTGCGTAATAAAATTTTCTATTCAAGCAGTAGAACCTTTAAATTATTAAGCAAGCGAACCCTGCCTTTGCATCCGTTCAATTGTTATTTATCAGCTATTCCGTAAAACTGTCGGATTGCATCAATAGAATACTTGTACCCTATTGCGCTCATTGGCATCCGGTTTAACCTGCGGATAATATCCGGGACAGCCGCGCTATACAGGCCGCCTTCATCCAAGATGTGGTATTTATAGTGATAGGCCAAGTCATTCATGGAGCCTAGAACATTTCTATTATTCGTATTAGCGTATCCTATTTCCCGATACTCTTCGAGTATTTTATCCTTCACTTTTTGTTCAAACCCTTCGTCAGACAAAACACAGCTTAAAAAAAGGAGAAATAATTTATCCATCTCTCTCAGTTGAGCGCGCGTCACATCCGGAATCAGAAAATTAAAAAGCGTTTTGTCGTTTGCAAAAAGCACGCATTTCCGTCTGTCTATGCTTATAAGGTTGGCGTGCCACGAGCCAAGGAATGAATTCTCAGGTTCTTCATTCGTCAGCCCGCTTGAGCTGAGACCCATCTCTTTCTGAAGTTTCTTTGTACAGTGAATTAATTGCATATTCTTTTGAGGTCAGTTTTTAGTCCATATTACCATAAAAAGGCGAAACGCCACAAAGTTTGACCCTGTGATTTAAATGATTTTTATATTTTTCTTAATTGCCTGTTTTGTGCTATATTGTTCTGAATTATCGGGAAAAGCAAAGTTCGGATATTAATTGTTAAGCGTGATGAAATGAAAGTAATTTACAAGATCATGTATCCCAATGGAAAGATTTATGTTGGCAAGGATATTACTGACACCCTGAACTACTTTGGTAGCGCCGACAGCAAGTTGATTGAGAAGGACTTTTCTCGAGAGCAGAGACAAGACTTCACTATTCGGAAAGAAATTTTATGGGAGTCGGAGTCGGCATCCGACGCCGAAGTGAGTCAGAAAGAAGTTGAGTTTATCACCAAGCTTTGCTCAAATGACCCATCTATTGGTTACAACCAGTGGCCTAAGTTCAAAGGATGAGAGAAACCATTTAACAACTGGATTTTGGCGATTCGATAGAACTTGCGTAAGATTCATCGTAGGCGAACAAGGATAATCCTTCTTAACCATCAATAAAAAATATCCCCAACCACCTTTTTCTGAAATCATAAGCCTCCTTTCAATGCCTCTAAAATGCTAAAGCTAATCCAACATGACAACCCCTAAGCTATTTCCTACAAAATCGTATTAACCAAACAAAAATGTATCATTAGCCTCCTGATATCTCCTTGTAAATCAATATCTTTTCCTCTGGCATGGTTCTGGCAATTATAAGAACTAAACGAAAGCCAAAAGGAGGAAGAAATGAGAAAAAGTTTTTTGAAAGCAGTTCTGATGATGTTTATGTTGCTTACACTAACCTCTGTGACGGAAGCTGAGGAGAAGAAGGCTGGCGCCATGACTGTTGATGAGATTAAGAAAGCTTTCGGCATGAGCATCTATCTGCAGGGCGGGTATACGTATAACTTTAAAAACCCTGATTCTCAGGAAAACGAATTAAGGGTCTTCGACCACAAGTCGAACAGCTTTGGTCTTGATCTGGCACAGCTTGTCTTTGCTAAAGATGCGCCAATGGACGGCGTTGGGTTCAAGCTGAAACTATCGGCAGGCGAGACGGCAAAATGGATACATGCAAGGGGTCTCAGCGGCGCCCCTTTAAGTCAGCCGCAAGCAGGGCAGAATACGGATGCCTTTGACCTTACAGAGGCTTATATAACTTATCTTGCGCCTCTGGGCAAGGGACTTAAATTTGATTTCGGAAAGATGGTTACATATCACGGTGCAGAAGTAATAGAGGCAAAGGACAACCCGAACTATTCACGTTCATTCCTCTTTAATTATGCGATTCCATTTACGCACACTGGTTTGAAGGCCGGATATGCGTTCTCTGATGCAGTTAACGCAAATATTCATATTGTTAACGGCTGGGATAATGCGGACGACAACAATAAATCAAAAACATTCGGGTTAAGCGTTGGCCTTACGCCGATAGAACAGCTTGCGCTGAATTTCAATCTTATGTACGGGCCGGAGAAGGACAGCAACACGCATGATAACAGATATCTCTTTGACTGGGTCGGGACAATTAAGCCTGTAAAGAACCTTGCTTTTATTCTCAATTATGATTATGCAAAAGAGAAAAATAAAGGCGCGGAGGATTCAAAATGGGATGGCCTGGCAGGTATTGTCAAATATGATTTTACTGACAAGTACAGCCTGTCTCTAAGGTCTGAATATTTCAATGACAAGCAGGGGGCCAGAACCGGCACTGTACAGAAACTGAAGGAAATAACAGTTACTCCGGAGATCAGGCTTGCCGGAGGGCTTATCTTAAGGCCTGAATACAGGCACGACTGGTCGAATAAAGATGTATTTGATTCAGGCAGCAGAAAGAAACAGGATACGATTGCGCTTGGTGTAATGTACACGTGGTAAAACAACCAAAAATGTATTGACATACAAGATTGTAATGTCGTGATTTTGTTTTTCTGTTTTAAAACAGGGAGTTAATTTTTGGCATGGTTCTGGCAAATATGTGATTAGAAAAAAGGAGGAAAAGACGATGAAAAAGTTGGTTAGTGTTTTAATCCTGCTGTTTATGCTGGCAGTTACAATGACTGTGTTCGGAGAAGAATCCAGGACAGAGGCTCCTGTTGCGCCAGTGGCTGTCGAGGCGCAGCCTGCTCCTGCAGTGGCAGCTCCAGCGCCAAAGGTTGATACAGGCGATACAGCATGGGTCCTGATTTCTACGGCCCTTGTTATGCTGATGACACCGGGCTTGGCGCTGTTTTACGGAGGTATGGTCAGGAGAAAGAATGTGCTCGGCACTATAATGCAGAGCTTCATAGCACTAGGGGTTATAACCATATTGTGGGTGTTGTATGGTTACAGCCTCTCATTCGGACCTGATAAGTGGCATATAATTGGAGGGCTTGAATGGGTCGGTTTACGAGGTGTGGGGCTTGAACCTAATCCTGATTATGCGGCTACTGTTCCCCATCAGGCATTCATGATATTCCAGATGATGTTTGCCGTGATTACGCCTGCGCTGATAACAGGCGCATTTGCAGAGAGATTCAAGTTCAAGGCATATCTGGTATTTCTTGTTCTCTGGGCAACACTGGTCTATTTCCCCCTGGCACACTGGGTATGGGGCGTTGGCGGATGGATACGGAATCTCGGCGCGCTTGATTTTGCAGGAGGCCTGGTTGTGCATATAAGTTCGGGTGTATCTGCATTGGCTGCTGCAATTATTGTCGGCAAAAGAAAGGGGCACAACATAGAGCCAATGGCTCCGCATAACCTTACAATGACATTGATGGGCGCTGCGCTTTTATGGTTTGGGTGGTTCGGTTTTAATGGCGGAAGCGCTGTTGCATCAGGTTCATTGGCAACATCAGCCTTTGTAGTAACTCATCTTGCAACTGCGGCAGCTGCGCTCTCATGGATGATAGCTGAATGGATTTACAGGGGAAAGGCTACGGTGCTTGGCGCAGCTTCAGGCGCTGTTGCAGGCCTTGTTGCAATAACCCCTGCGTCAGGTTTTGT
>CAKKPR010000067.1 GCA_919901705.1 Thermodesulfovibrionales bacterium
TCGTCTTCAACCAATGGCTTTATGTATTCGTAAATCTCAGCAATGTCTTTCTTGCCGTCTTTCAACGCCTTGAGGAAGTAGTATGTGAATATTCCATGTCCTTTTTCAGGAGAAGATGTGCTTATTTGTGAACCCTGTGTTGCTGATAGGACTGCAATGTTTGAAGGGAGAACTGTGCTTGTTGTCATCATCACCAATGGTCTTGCGCCCTGTGCCAATACGCTTCTTCCGCCTGCTCCGGAAAAACATGAATCAAGCACAACTGTTATTTCTGCAACTTGTAACTTGCCGAGGTTGTCATAAAGTCTTTTTAATGGATAGCCCGTAACTGAAAGATAATTCGGGTCTCCGTCATAAGGCACAAGATATGCCTCTCCTGTTGAAGGGTCAGGCGCTCCATGGCCTGAATAGTACACAAATACTTTACTGTCAGCCTTTGCCTTATTCTTAAGCCATGCCTCCAGTGTTTTCTCAATGGAAGATTTTGTTGCCTTTTCATCCGTAATAAGTTCAATATTCCTTTCCTTAAAACCAAGAGCCTTAATGTAATCTTTAACAAGCTTTGCATCATCATAAGAATAATCTGACTTTGGAACATTCTGATAGCCTTCTATGCCGATGATAACTGCAAGGTCGTTTTCTCTCATTATCATCTCTGATGGGGAGAAGGAGGGTTTGTCGATATCTGTTTGAACGGAAGCACTTTTAGAATCAGTCTTTTGCATGGAGGATTCCTTTACCACCTCTTTAATCAAATCCTTCATCTCTTTTGTTGATTTCTGTGCTCCTATTTCTTTTGCCTTTATTATTTCTTCCGCCTGCTTCGACTGAGCCTTCTCGGCCTTAATCTTCTCAAGAATATCTATGCATATCTTTGCCTCACCATCATTTGGGTATCTCTTGCATCTGGCTAATGCCGCATCTATGTCAGCGCCCTTGTCTATGAGAAGTTTTGCCATAGCCATATTCTTGCTTCTGTATGCTGCCGCCATCAGGGGGGTCCAGCCTATCTCATCGGCCTCATTAGCATTAGCTCCTTTATCCAGCAGTGCCTTCACCTCTTCAGTCCGGCCATGTAACACTGCATTTGTCAAAGGAGTTGTCGCGCAGCCGACAAGCAAACCAAATGCCGTAAGGATTAAAACAAATACAAAAATCTTTCTCATCCCCCACCTCCATCTTCTTACTTATAAGCCATCTGCCTTTTTAAAAAATGCTGCCAGTCATGATATTTTGTTAACGTCTGTGCTTCAAACAGGATTCGCTTTTCCGGTTTGCTATCAACAAGCAGTAACCCGTCATTTATAATCTGGAATAAAAAAACAGGCGAATCAAGCTTGTTTAAGACAGTAATCTGAACCTCATTGCCTATCTCTTTTGATAATTCAGCCTCAAGAGAAAAAACTGTCCATTTAGATAGTTTCCGGGGGTCTTTCCTGAAATATATTGCAATATCCCAGTCGCTTCTTTCGCCTGAAATGCCTTTTGCTCTTGAGCCAAAAAGATATGCAAACTCGACATTTGAATTGGTTCTAAGGGTTTCTTTTATTTTCTCAAGCTTTTGGTTCATAGCTTCTCGATATAGCCAATGAACTTCTTAATATCGCCCAACCCCGATTGCAGAAATCTCTTTAAATCAGCAGAGGTGTCTATCTGGTAGTCATGGGCAAGGAAGTTTCTTAATCCTGCAATATAAACAAACTTGCGTGCAAAGTCTTTCGGAATAATCTTATAGTCACCTAGTTTAAATATGGAATCGCTATAAGTGACAGGCTTGGGGAATCCTTTAATTGTGATAACCAAATCTGCAATGTCAAGGGCAATTTCCGCACAAAGATATACAGCACGTTCTACTATTTTTTTTGTATCAACGGATGTTCCTATTTCTTTTAAGAACTTCTTGTTTGTCTCTAAATAAAGAACTTCTCCCTTAAGTCTCTCAACTTTTCTAAATAGCACTTCATTCATGGTTTATTATATCAATTTCTCAAATATATCTTCTTCTCAGGCGCAATCAACTGCGG
>CAKKPR010000068.1 GCA_919901705.1 Thermodesulfovibrionales bacterium
AATTCCTTTGTCCGGGGTTTCTCAAAGATAAATTTTTTAACCGGCATGTCAATGCCGGAAAGCTCCTTGAGTTCAGGCACGAAGTGCGGATTTGGAATGAATCTGACATCAAACAGCAAATCAATGTTCTGGGGAACTCCGAATTTATAGCCGAAAGATATAAGCGTCAGTGACATGGCACTGCCCTTTGCAGCGCTGCTGTATAAGGAAGTTATAAGCTGCCTGAGTTGATGCGGGGTATATGATGAGGTATCTATAATCCTGTCAGCTTCTTTCCTTAAAGGCATGAGCGCTTTCTTTTCTGCCTCAATTGATTTTCCAATGTCGTTTTTGAATGATCTGGACAAAGGGTGCGGCCTCCTCGTCTCTTTGAATCTCCTTATGAGCACACCTTTTTCCGCCTCTAAAAATATGATTTCAGTCTTATGCTTCTTCCTTAATGCCTGAAGCGCGGAAGCTGTCTTCAGAAGAAATCCCTGCTCCCTTATATCAATCCCAATCCCTATCCTTTTTATATCGCCTTTTTGAGTTAAGTGGGTTATAAAGGAATCTATTAAGGTAAGGGGAAGATTATCAACGCAGAAAAAACCGCTGTCTTCCAGCGCCCTCAGTGCCACTGTCTTCCCCGACCCCGAAAGTCCGCTGATTATTACAACTACTCCCAAGTCCCTAACTGGCATTATTTCACTGGTTCTATAAGTCCAAAGTTTCCGTCATTCCTGAGATAGACAACATTAATATCCCCGCTTATCTCATTGGTAAAAACAAAAAAATTCTTGCCAAGGAGCTCCATCTGCATCACGGCCTCATCAGGCCCCATTGGTTTCATATCAAACTGCTTCCTCTTTATAATCCTGCCTGTTTCCTCAGGTATCTCTGGTGACAGGGCCTCAGCGTTTTTGCCTTCACCCTTCCTGTGAGAAACAAGTTTTTCCTTGTATTTCTTCACCTGTTTTTCAAGCTTTTCGACAACTTCATCAATTGAAGAATATATCTCGCCTGTAATTCCCTCGGCCTGTATCAGCGTGCCGTTCGCCTTCAGAAGCACCTCTACCTTATGCCTGTATTTTTCAATGCTGAGGGTCACAACAGCCTCGGTAATATTCGAGGAATACCTCTCAAACTTCTTAACCTTTTCCTCTGCATAATTCCTTAATGCCGGGGTTATACTCAGGTGCCTTCCATTGACTATTACGTTCATAATTTCCTCCTTAGTCAAATCTCCTTCTCTGGTTCTGAGACGGGATTTTTAGTTCCTCTCTATATTTTGCAACAGTCCTTCTTGCAATCGTCACATCGTTATTTTTAAGCATTCCAACTATGATCTGGTCGCTTAACGGTTTCTTTGTATTCTCTTCCGAGACTATCTTCTTTATCAGGTCCTTTACAGAAGTGGAAGACACCCCCTCTGTGTTACCCTGACTCTGCAGGGCGCTGCTGAAAAAGAACTTAAAACAAAAAACGCCATGGCCGCAGGACATATATTTGTTGGACGTAACTCTGCTTATAGTGCTCTCGTGCAGGCCGAGGTCAAGTGCGACATTTCTGAGATTCAGCGGTTTTAAATTCTGTACGTTTCCATCAAAAAAGTCTCTTTGAAAATTGATTATGCTTTCAGTTACCCTGTATATGGTCCTGTTACGCTGGTCCAGGCTCTTCAACAGCCATGTGGCAGAGCGCAATTTTTCATCAAGAAACTGTCTCTCCTCTTTTGAGAAGGAATTTTTCTGCAGCAGCAACTTTTTATAATAGCTGTTTATTTTCAGCCTTGGCAGTCTCTCATCATTCAGGATTATCTGGTAGCCTTCATCGTTCTTTACGATAAACACATCCGGGACAACATAATTTGTACCCGCCCCTGAAAAATTCCTTGCCGGTTTAGGCTCTAACCCTTCAATAACCTTAACAGCTGCCAGCACATCATTCAGCGGGGCGCTGTGCTGCCTGGCTATCGGATGGTAGTTCTTTTTCCTGAGTTCCTCCATGTTGCTTAAAATAATCTTTTCAGCAAGGCTGCCTGTCAGTCCCAGTAACCTAAGTTGTAAAAGCAGGCATTCCTTCAAATCCCTTGCGCCTATACCTGGAGGGTCAAAACTCTGAACAAGCTCAACAGCCTTTCCTACCATAACAACATCGGTATTAAAAGACTTTGCAATCTCTTCATCTGTGGCGCTGAGATACCCGTTTTCATCTATGTTGCCTATTACAACCTCTCCAACCTGTCTTATTTCTTCCGCAACTTCAGACAATCTCAGCTGCCATAAAAGATGGTCATAGATATCCGGACTTTGATTTACAAACTGCTCGAATGACGGCGGAGCGTCTGTGCCTGGCGTAAAATATCCGAGGTCTCTTCCATCGCTGCTTCTCTCTTCAAAATACTCATCAACAGTAAATCTGCTAAGATTTTCAGCAGACATTACTCTTTCAAGCGGAGATTCAGCATCGTCAGTTTCTTCCTGAACCTCCATGGATTCCACTTCCTCTCTCGTAAGCTCTTCCTTTGTATCTTCTACAACTTCTTCCAGAAATGGATTCTCGACAAGCTCCTGAGTCAGGGTCTGTGACAGTTCCAGCTGCGGCATCTGCAGGAGTTTTATCGCCATCTGAAGCTGAGGAGTGAGAACGAGCTTCTGGGAAAGTCTAAGCTCTAATTTGTGTTCGAGCGCCATTAAAGCCTGAATTCCTCTCCGAGGTATGCCTCTTTTACCTGTGGATTAGCAACGATATGTTCCGGCATTCCCTCTGCAAGCACCTCGCCATTATTGATTATATAGGCCCTGTCTGTTATCGAAAGCGTATCCCTTACATTATGGTCTGTTATAAGTATACCGAGCCCTTTATTCTTGAGATGGGTCAGCATTTTTTTAAGCTCTATTATTGCAATGGGATCTATGCCGGTAAACGGCTCATCGAAAAGCATGAAGGTCGGATTCAGGGCAAGCGCCCTTGCTATCTCTGCTCTCCTTCGTTCGCCCCCTGACAGGCTGTAACCGTCCCTGTCTGCGAATCCCCTTAGATTGAATTCTTCAAGAAGGCGTTCTATCATCTCTGCAATATCTGTATCAGGATATCCCTTTATTTCGAGCACAGCCCTCAGGTTGTCCCTTACGGTAAGTTTCCTGAATATGGACGGCTCCTGTGGAAGATACCCTATCCCCTTACGCGCCTTTTGATACATCGGGAATTGCCCGATATCTTCGCCGTCAAGGGCAATGCTGCCTTTTTCAGGCTTTATCATCCCGACAATCATATAAAATGTTGTTGTCTTGCCGGCTCCATTAGGACCGAGCAGCCCGACAATTTCGCCTGTTGTTACATATAAATTAAGAGCATTTACAACACATTTTTTGCCGTAGTTTTTTGTAATGCCATCTACCTTAAGGATATGCATCTACTTTCCCGCCTCAGCGGATCCCTGGCCCTTCTTATTTTCGAGCAACACCCTGCTGTTTTCCACAAAAGAGCGCTCCTCTTTCATCAGGTATGTCATCTTCGTGCCTGTAACAATATTGCCTTTTTCCACGGCCTTCGGTTCACCGGTAAAGATTGCCTTATCTTCTTCCGCAAAATAAACTGCTGTCTTTGACGTTACAACCAGGTCCTTTTTTATAAGTTTTACATTGCCATCCGCATCTATCTTCGTTACATTTCCTGTTTGTTCAGCATAATAGACAAGCATCCTGTCAGAGTAAAGCGTCATTTCTTCGGTCCTGGCAACAACAGCTCCCTCAAACAGGGCAGTGTGTGCCTTGCTGTCAGACGAGAGCGTAGCGGAAGTTATTATTATAGGCCCCTTTACCTGACCTGCTTTATCCTCTGCTCCTTTAGATGACTCATCGGCTGGGGAAGCAAACGCAATGCTCGTCATTATGACAAGGGAAAAAATACTAATGGTAGAAAGTTGCCTTAACATCTTTTAATATTCTCACTTTCTGTTCTGAATTTACTTCCATGCCTGAGCCTTCGACATTGAATTTTTTGCTTTCAACCTTTACAGCTCCTTTTGTCTTCATTTCTTCCCTGGACTGGTCCCATTCCATAGAATCCGCAATGATTGTATAATCCTTTGCAACCGCTGTTATCCTGCCGTTGAGGGTCAGATTCCGGCTTTCCATGTCATAAAGTCCATTCTCTGCATGTATCGTCATCTCCTTATTCTCGACCGTTATCGCTACATTCCTGAGCCTTGCCTTATTCTCACTTTCTACAAAATCAGCCCTTTTTGCATTGAGGGTCCAGACATTTTTGCCATCTTTCTTGTGGACAATCCTTAATCCGTCTATAAAAGAGTTTCCCTTAAGCAGCAAATCTTTTTCTATTTCCCTGTTATTTCCAAAAAAAAGCATAATCAGAAAAAGAGAAATAACAGAAAAAACAAATAACAATTTTTTCTTCATGTTTAAATTTTATCACACGGGTATGAGCATGTAAAGGCAAATAGCATTTAACTCACTGCAGATACAGAAAATATCCTTGACTTGTTATACAAACATAATATTTTTCCGGCAAATGGAGCGGGCGACGGGATTCGAACCCGCGACTTCCAGCTTGGGAAGCTAACACTCTACCACTGAGTTACGCCCGCAAGTATATATTCCTATAACTATAAAATATTTTTTGTATTCCTTGCAAGAGAAAGGGAAAAATCCGAGCTAAAAACTAAAGATTTTGAGCCAGCGCCTCGGTTGCGAGTCGCAACGACTTTCTCATTACTTCAACAGGCGGTCTCCTGCCTGTCCACAATTCGAATGCAAAAA
>CAKKPR010000069.1 GCA_919901705.1 Thermodesulfovibrionales bacterium
ATTTTTTATTGCATCTGCATAATTATGCTTGAGATTAATCCCCTTCTCCATGCAGGACAGATTTTTTTCCGATATGGATTCCAGCCCGACCAGGATAGCCCCGCAGCCGCTTTCTTTCATTAAAGTGAGAGTCTCGTCATCCTGCCCGACATTTACGGATGCCTGACAGGACCAGTTGAGATTGTAAGGTTTTAATGCCGCAAACAATTCACGGGCAAATTTCCTATTTGCAATTATATTGTCATCAGCAAAGAATATGGATCTTTTCTTGAACGACAGGGGCGTATCTTTACTTATATCCCTGATTTCCTCTATGACCTGAGCAACTGTTTTATTCCTTATCTTGGTTCCGTCAAAGGCATGGACCGAGCAGAATTCACAATGAAACGGGCAACCCTTTGTGGTCTGCACAATATCCGCAAAATACTGGTTTTTTGAAAGAGCCGACCTGCCTGGGAGCGGAGAGGCTGTCAAGTCAGCCTGCCTGTCAGCCTTATAAGTTTTTTTGAGATTCCCGCTCATGGCATCCTGCAAGAGAGACTGCCAGACATATTCAGCCTCGCCAATCACAACGGTATCACAGTGCTCCAGCGCCTCGTCCGTGCACATTGACGGATGAATGCCGCCTAAAACAGTCTTTACGCCCTTTTCGCGGAAAGTATCAGCTATCTTGTAGGCCCTCTTTGCGAAGAGGGTTCTTACGGTAATACCGGCCAAATCCGCAGGCCAGTTATAATCCACATCTTCTATGTTTTCATCAAATACCCTGATCTCATGTTCCGTAGGCGTTAATGATACCAATGTGGGAACAGCGAGGAGATATGAAAAATATTTTTTGGAAAACAGGAAAGTGGAAAAGAATTTATAATCATAAAAACTCTTTTCGCCTTCATCGGTATTTCTTGGAATAATAAGAGCTATCTTCATGTTATATTTTTAACCTGCACGGCTATGAAAATCTTTGCTCTTTCTCAAATTGAGTGGGTAAATTGTTTAGAAAGTCTTTTTTATTCCCCCTTAGTAAAGGGGGATACAGGGGGTTGTTTAAAACAATCAGTATAAAATAACCTTAAAACATGCAAGAGTATCAAGGACTTTGCTTTATAAATACCAATTGCTGGACAGCATGAATGCAAGTCATGACAACCCCCTAACCCCCTTTTTTTTCT
>CAKKPR010000070.1 GCA_919901705.1 Thermodesulfovibrionales bacterium
GATAATAATTAGGGACACATCCCGCTTTTCTGAATTTGGCAGACACGTGGAAACAATAGTCGCACCTGTGAATTTCAATCGTTATAGCTCTTTCAGTTTCTCCGCCTGATAATGAGCAATAAGATTATCTATTATCTCATCAATATTGCCTTCAAGAATGCTTTCAAGCCTGTGAAGCGTGAGCCCTATCCTGTGGTCGGTAACCCTGTTTTGCGGGAAATTATATGTCCTTATCCTTTCGCTCCTGTCTCCGGTACCGACCTGCGTCTTTCTGTCAGCAGCGCGTTCTTTATCCTTTTTCGCTATCTCGAGGTCAAGAAGTCTGGAACGTAAAACCTTCATTGCTTTTTCCCTGTTTTTAAACTGGGATCTTTCATCCTGACACTGAACTACAAGGCCTGTAGAAACATGAGTTATCCTTACAGCTGAATAGGTAGTATTAACGCTCTGCCCTCCGGCTCCGGATGAGCAAAACGTATCAATCCTCAGGTCCTTCTCTTCTACCTTGATATCAACGTCTTCAGCCTCGGGCAAAACCGCAACTGTTGCCGCTGATGTGTGAATCCTCCCCGATGACTCTGTAACAGGAACCCTCTGCACCCTGTGCACCCCGCTTTCATACTTAAGCCTGCTGTATGCGCCCTTCCCTGCAATATTTGCGACTATCTCTTTTAACCCGCCAAGACCTGTCGGGCTGGAATCTATTACATCAACTTTCCATCTCTTTGCCTCTGCATACTTGGAGTACATCCTGAACAGGCTTGCTGCAAAAAGAGAGGCCTCCTCACCGCCTGTGCCGGCCCTTATCTCAAGAATAACGTTCTTATCATCCCTGGGGTCTCTTGGCAAAAGCATAATCCTGAGTTCTTCTTCAATCCTGGGTTTCTTCTCCTTGAGCTCATTAAGCTCCGCCTGTGCAAGCTCCCTCATTTCATTATCGCTGCCTTTCAGAATCTCCTCTGCACCCTCCATGTCAGATAACAGCTTTATGTATTCACGGATCTTCTCAACAAGAGGACGTAAATCTGACTGTTCCTTGGAATATTTCTGATACTCCTGCGGCGCAGACAAGACCTTCGGGTCTACCATCATCCCTGTCAGCTTTTCATATCTTTCTTCTATTGTAAGAAGTTTTTCAAGAAACATTTTTTACCTCAAATTCCAGGGCCTCTTTTAACGCTGTTATTGCAACCTCTATCTGCCTGTCATCAGGCTCCCTGGTTGTGAGTCTCTGTAAAAGCAGCCCCGGCATGATCATAAAATTCATAACTGGATTGTCTTTCATCTTTGATGAGAATCTCAGAAGTTCATAGGAAAGGCCGGCTATCACTGGAATAAGCACAAGCCTTGCAAGAAACTTGTAAATAAATGGCCATGACTGCGGGATAAAAGAGAATATAAGAATGCTTGTTACCATGACTATAAGAAGAAAGCTTGTACCGCATCTCGGGTGGAGAGGGCTGAAATGCCTCACATTTTCCACATTAAGTTCCTCCCCTGCCTCGTATGCATGTATTACCTTATGTTCTGCTCCATGGTATTCAAATATCCTCCTCATCTCTTTCCAGAGCCCGATTCCCGTAACATAAATCAGAAATACAAAAACCCTGATAATCCCGTCAACGAGATTAAAAATAAATGAACTTCCGGCAACAGAATTAAACACAAAACCGAGAAGCTTTGTCCCATATAACGGGAGCAATATGAAAAGTCCAATACCGATAATAAATGCAAAGCCGATTGTCAGGCTGATAACCATCGGGCTCATGGGCTTTTCATCCTCATCGTACGCCTTGCTTGCTGAAAACTCTATCGCCTTTATGCCGAGAAACATCGCATGAAATAAGGCTACAACTCCCCTCAGCATCGGCACCTTTAATATCTTCGGCAGTTCAAGCAGCGGCTCCCTTTTTACATGAATATCCCCCTTCATGTCCCTGACCGCCACGGTCCAGCCTTTAGGGGCCTTCATCATCACACCTTCTATTACTGCCTGTCCGCCTATGTTTTTCATGCTATTATCCTTTAGTAGTGTCCCCAAATATGAGATTGCTTCGCTGCGCAATCTTACATTCATCTCTACTGCTTTATCAAACACCTGCTTACACCCAACAAAAAAGCCGTCCTGACGTAATGCCTGGACGACTTTAAATTGCGAGCGTATCTACTTATTCTTTTTTGCGTACTTCTTCTTAAACTTCTCTACTCTGCCTTCTGCATCCAGTATCTTCTGTTTTCCAGTAAAGAACGGATGGCACATAGAGCAGATATCCACATGAAGCTTTGGTTGCGTTGACCTTGTGGTAAAAGTCTCCCCACAGGCACATACTGCCTTTATCTCTTTATATTCCGGATGAATTCCTTCCTTCAACTCAAACCTCCTTAAATGATTTCATCTATTATAAAAGATTTCATCTGATTTTGGCAAGAAAACAGCTCAATTAAAACCCTATCCTTCTATATATTGCTTTATTTTTGCGGCATCCTCTTCAGACATATCAACAAACTGCACCCCGATTCCAACATTTGGCTGGGCATGCTGAACACGCGCCATTGCCTTAACAGGCATATTGTTAATCTTAAACCTTATCTCAAATACTGCACCGGTTATAAAATTGGCCTGCGTGTAAATATACATCCCCTCCATGCTTATGTCCAGGGCCTCTGCCTTTATTATCCCGTTAATTATCACATCCTTCTGTACTAAGGACCTCTTGGCCCGCCTGTCTTTTTCCTCGTTCACTGTTTCACCTCGTTGCGAGCCGGGCCCGGCTGTGCCGCGCCATTTAATTTCTCAAGGAATCCCGTATTGAACTCGCCTTTTATAAAGTCAGGCTGTGTAACAACCTTTTTGTGAAATGGGATCGTTGTTTTTATGCCTTCGATAATAAACTCATCAAGCGCACGCTTCATTCGCGAAATTGCCTCTTCCCTGGTTTTACCGTACACAATGACCTTTGCTATCAAAGAGTCATAGTATGACGGCACTGTCCAGCCGGTATAAATAGCAGTGTCAACTCTCACGCCAGGTCCGCCCGGCAGGGATAAAAATGTAATCTTGCCGGGAGACGGGATAAAACGCTCCGGATCTTCTGCATTTATCCTGCATTCTATAGAATGGCCGGATATCTTTATCTGGTGCTGCTTATATTCTATCGGAAATCCGGCGGCAAGTTTTATCTGCTCTTTTATCAGGTCTATTCCGCTGACCATCTCTGTGACAGGATGCTCAACCTGAACCCTTGTATTTATCTCCATGAAATATATATTTCCTTCCATATCTACAATAAACTCTATAGTTCCGATGTTTTTATACTTAATAGCCCTTGCTGCCCTTACTGCGAGTTCTCCGATTTTTTTCCTGAATTTCTCTGTCGAAACAGGAGATGGTGATTCCTCTATCAGTTTCTGATGCCGCCTCTGTATTGAACAGTCTCTTTCTCCAATGTGTATGACATTACCTTTGCTGTCTGCCATTATCTGGACTTCAATATGTCTCATCTCGGGTATATATTGCTCAACATAGAGCTCACCATTTCCAAATGCAGCAAAGGCCTCGCGCTGTGCCATATAAAATGCATGCTCAAGTTCACTCTCTTCCTTGACAATCCTCATCCCCCTGCCGCCGCCGCCGGCAGACGCCTTCATGATAACAGGGAACCCGATCTTCTTTGCCACCTTCATTGCGAGTTCTTCCGAGATAACAGGACCGTCGCTTCCCGGAACAATAGGGATGCCCCGTCTTTTCATTATCTGCCTTGCCTTTGCCTTATCTCCACCGACCCTGATATTTTCCGGGGTAGGGCCAATAAAGGTTATGCCTGATGTAGTACATGCCTCCGCAAAATGAGGATTTTCCGAAAGAAAGCCATATCCCGGATGCACAGCCTCTGAATCGGTTATTTCAGCTGCGCTTAAAATACCCGGTATATTCAGATAACTCTGCGCAGAATTTGCAGGGCCTATACAGACCGCCTCATCTGCAAACCTGACGTGCAGGGCCTCTTTCTCTACATCCGAGTATACAGCCACTGTTTTTATGCCAAGTTCCTTGCAGGCGCGTATAATCCTTACAGCAATCTCGCTTCGATTTGCTACAAGAATTTTTTTAAATAATTCCATAGTCTCCTTACACCGGCTCAATCAGGAAAAGCGGTTCGCCATATTCCACTGACTGCCCGTTTTCAACGAGCATCCTGACGACCACGCCTTCCGCCTCGCACTCTATCTCATTCATAAGTTTCATGGCCTCTATAATGCACAACACCTGCCCTTTTTTCACCCTGGAACCTGCCTGCACAAATGGCTCTCCCTCTGGAGATGAGGCCCTGTAGAAGGTGCCTACTATCGGTGATGTTACCGTTATAAGCCGCTGGTTTTCCTCAGATATTTCAGATGAGGGCTTCTCCTGCGCAACTACCGGCCTTGACAGCTCTATGGAAGACAGAAGTTTTTCCCTTTTTATCTTGACCTTGCTGCCGTTTTTCTCTATTTGAAGTTCTGTAATGTCCGTTTCTTTAAGCAGTTCTATAAGTCCTTTTAAATCTTCAAGTTCCATATTTCCCCCTACTTAACTCTCTCTATATATTCTGATGTCCTTGTGTCAACCTTTATTATATCTCCCTCGTTTAAATGAAAGGGGACCCTGACTACTGCCCCTGTTTCCAGGGTTGCAGGCTTTCCGCCGCCTGAAGCCGTATCTCCCTTGAAACCTGCAGGGTCTGTCTTTACAATCCTGAGTTCCGCAAATGTTGGAATCTCCAGGCTGATAGGCATGCCTTTATGATACAGTATTTTGACCATCATATTTTCTTTAAGAAATTTCTTTGCCTCGCCAATATGGTCCTGTGTGAGCGGAACCTGTTCATATGTCTCTGAATCCATAAAATAATACACCTCATCCTGAGCGTACAGATACTGCATAGTCTTATCTTCAAGCCCGGGGGTCTCTAATTTTTCCCCTGATCTGAACGTCTCCTCAAGGACAGCCCCTGTCTTGATGTTTCTCATTTTTGTCCTGACAATAGCTCCGCCCCTGCCCATCTTGACATGCTG
>CAKKPR010000071.1 GCA_919901705.1 Thermodesulfovibrionales bacterium
CGGATATTCCCGTGTCCGGTTAAGGTGACAAAATTAAGAGCAATGCTTCTTCTTTTAAGTATCCTGAAATATTCTTCAAACGTTGACCAGCGTTCTTTAATCCCAAGTTCTTTCAGGTCTTTTTCTCTGTGCTCAAATGCTTCGTTGTATAAAGGCGCGGCAGAAAGCCCGCAGTTCCCGTTTATCTCAGTTGTCACGCCCTGCAATATTTTCCCTTCTGCGCGCGGATCAGCAAGCAATGTAAAGTCTGAATGGGCATGAGTGTCAATAAATCCCGGTGCAACCGCAAGCCCTCTCGCATCTATTACCTTTTTGGGATTTTGAATTTTGAATTTTGAATTACTAATTACAAAGGCTATTTTGTCTTTATTGATCCCGATATCCGCCTGAAACGGCTCGCCGCCTGTGCCGTCAAAAACAGTTCCATTCTTTATCAACAGATCAATCACTTTATCCCTCCTGTGCCCTATTCTATCATATATTTATCATTGACAATTCCTGTTCTGCGTGATATTTTTAAACTGAAATTTTAGGGATAGGATTCAGCCAGAGTTGGCATATCCGCATTGCGTCTATCCCTCCATTTTGGCGGTGTATACGCAACAGTTGCGGATGTGAAGAAGTTAGCCAAAAAATTTTTGCCTAAAGAGGAATTATGATTGTTTTTATTGTCACAGTATTTTTTGATTATCTGCTGACCACAATATTGGTTGGCATTACTTTTTTCTCTTTATTCGGTCGCAAAATTAAAATGCCATTCAGTCGAAAATCTCTTTTCGCACTGTTTTGCATCTTTGCTTTTTTAGACACTTATTATTTACCAACACTTTTTAGTCTGGATGCGACATTAGAAATCGGAAATAAACAGATAGCAGAATTTTTCGATCTGAAAGGAAAGGTTAATTTGAGTGATATTTTTTCTGTTGGCTGGTTTGATGTTATTTTATGGGCAATACAGGCTGCCGGTGGTCATTTTGTGGGAAGTACAGTTTATCAGAAATTATATGGGCAAAAAACTTCGGCTAACAACAGCACAAACGACTAACGTCCAAACCCTTCGGGCTTCTTTTCCGCCAAGAACGTTATGTGAAAATGGAGCATCGAAAAAAAACTACAAAGGAATATAATTAGACAATATTTATGTTTGATCGAATACTAAAAGAGATGCGAGACAAGATTCGTAAGCTGGAATACATTATGACAATCCACGCCGACGATGAGATGAATGATGACTGCTTGACCATTTTTGATATTGAACGATGTGTTCTCACAGGACGGATTCTTGAACGGCAGAAAGACAAAGATACTTCCGAGTGGAAATATCGAATAAATGGGCAGACACTCTCTGATAACGAAGTTGAGATTGTTGCCAAAATTAGTCCAACAGGCAAATTGGTTATAATTACTGTATATATGCCATAATATTGCTATGGGAACAGGAAAACAGATGATTTGTGATAATTGCGGGAAGCAGGGTGCACGCATCCGCAAGGTTGCAAGGACTTACGGTAAGGGCAAGGACATCTTGGTCATAGAAAATGTTCCTGTCGTTACATGTCCTCACTGCGGGGAAAGCTATCTTGAAGCAGAGACACTGCATGAAATCGAGCGTATTAAATTGCATAAGAAAAGCTTTGCAGTTAAGCGCTCAGTTCCTGTTGTTGAATATGCTTGAAGAAAGAATACATGCACCCTACTCCATATAACAAGCGCACAGGCATTCATAGTATCTTTTCACTTAACGCCTCCTGTGCGCAAAACCGCTAACCGCTCTTTACATCCTTTACCTCTTCCTCAAAAAATATCTCAGGCGACTGCATGCTCTGAATAAACATCGGCAGAAGGAATGAGGATATAATCTTTGCCCTCTTTAAAAATCCGTCGTTTTCTCCCCTGTCTTTATGGTTCTTGTAATTCTCTGCCAGATAGTCCTTGAGTTTAGGAAAACACTTAAGCGTCAGCCCCATTATTGAAAAAAATTCATTGACAGGCATGCCTGTTTTTTCAAGAGGCCTCATGGTATTTCCGAGTGCGCCAACCAGTGTTTCAAGCGGCGTTGTTGCCGTAAGTATCTTTGCGCCTGCAACCATAAAGAATATCCTCAAGGTCCTTAGTGACGCCATTCGAAGTCCTTCTTCAGTAATCACAACAGAGCCGATACTGTAGATAATCTTTCCATGGCTGAAAAACATATTGCTGATAAAAGTAAAGGCCAGAAAAAAACTTATAGGGATCCAGCCTCTTTTCACGGATGCAAACGGGATTCTCAGAAGCAGAATTAAAATTAAAACCAGTATAAAGATATAAACTGACAGGTTCTGAACAAGAAAAAGCGAGATGATAAAAACAATATAAAAAATAATTTTCAGTTCAGGAGCCAAAAATTACCTTATCCCTGCCATTTTTTGATCCAAGGGTATCGCGGCAATATAAGTATCAACGCCTTTAGCAATTGCTTTTGCAATATACTCCCTGTAAGCCTCTTTCTTGAACAGCTTTTCTTCTATCGGATTGCTTATGAAGGACGTCTCCACAAGGACAGAAGGCATCTGTGCTCCGACAAGAACATAAAATAAGGCATTCTTGACGCCGTGGTCACTCACATTGTTGTATTTTTCATCCAGTGTGGACACAATTGATTTCTGGACATAATTGGCAAGCTTTATTGACTCGTCCCTCTTTAGGTCCCTTTTGAGGTCGCTGAGCATTACATCAACATCGCTCTTATACTTATTCATCTGCTCCCGCATTTTTCTGAGCGATATTGCATTTTCCCTCGCTGCAACCCTCATTGCCTCATCGTCGTCTGTCCAGTTGAGAAGATAGGTTTCTATACCTCTTGCTTTTCTATTCGGGCTCGCATTTGCGTGGATTGATACAAAGAGGTCCGCATGTTTGCTGTTCGCAAAGGCTGTCCTGTCTTCCAGTCTGATAAACACATCTGTTTCTCTTGTAAGGAAAACCCTGATATCTTTCCTTTTTGATATAATCTTTTTTAATTTTAAGGCAATATCCAGAACAACATCTTTTTCATAAAGGCCTTTGAGACCGACCGCACCCGGGTCGTGCCCTCCATGCCCGGGGTCAAGAACTATTGTCGTTACGTTTGAAGCTGCATCCTGAGTTTTTACAGGCTTCCTGCCATAAACATCTATGATAAGTTTTGCAGGGTCGCCAATGATAAACGCCTTAAAATCTTTTATCTCCTCCAGATCCAGAACCACCCTGACAGTATCTTTACTGAACTGCCCTGCCCTCACTGTCTTTAATATACCGTCCCCTACAGGGAGTGTCGTGTTTATCTCTTTTGAGATTCTGCTGTTTTTAAGATCAAAATAAAGCCTGTCAGGATTTGAGATACGCTTGCTTGAAAACTCAACAGGCGTTGAGAGTTCAATAACAACTCTTGTATATCCCTTGGATGACAATTGCCTTATTTCTTTAACTTCCACAGGTTCAGAAACAGGTTCAGAGGCGGGTAAATAAAACGGGGACAGAAAACTTAACAATACTGCGGTTACGAATATTATTGAAAGCCGTAAGCTATGAATATTACGGTCTGCCATTTCAGAAGTTAAACAGCCTGAACAGCGGTAACTTCAGGTATCTCGCGCTTTATGCTGGCCTCAACCCAGTTCCTTAACGTAAGCGTTGACATCGGGCATGTCCCGCATGCGCCCTTTAATTTGACATACACGACACTTTCTTTTATTTCCACCAGCTCTATATCTCCGCCCTCAGACTTAAGGCCTGCCCTTACTTTTTCGAGAACTTCTTCAATCTTCTCTTTAGATACCATACAGCCTCCTTCACTACTTGTTTAATAATAAAGGATATACTCCTATTTATTCAAGAAATTTTAAGGGGAGTATTTTCGGTAAAAACTGAGGAGAGCGCCTTATTGTTAATAATCTTCATTGAACCATAAAAATAAGAAGTGTTATAGTTATCCATGGGAAAGACTCCAATTGTTCATGTCTTGTTGATTATTATTCTCGGCCTCCTTGTCTACTCCAACACCTTCAACGTCCCATTTCATTTCGATGACGCACCTAATATTGTTGAAAACTACAAACTGAGGGATTTAACCAATTTCTGGCCTCCGACCGGGTCAAGATGGTTTGGTTATCTGACCTTTGCCTTGAACTATCATTTCGGGAGCTTGAATACCATTGGCTATCATGCAGTTAATCTCGCAATACACATCTTTAATGCAATCCTTGTTTACCTGTTTGTGATGCTTACATTTAAGACGCCGTACTTCATAATGCGGATTTCGGAATTCGGATTTCGGAATTCAGAAAATGATATTCCGCATTCCGCATTTCACATTCCGCAT
>CAKKPR010000072.1:0-2273 GCA_919901705.1 Thermodesulfovibrionales bacterium
TCCGCCTTAAGGTTTTTCATGCTGAGGCCGATCTTCCTCTCTTCAAGGTCAATCTTTATTATCCTTGCCAGCAGCATATCACCCTCTTTTAAAGGTTCTTCTGTATTTACAACCTCGGAGGAGTAAATCAACCCTTCAACCTCGCCTTCTATTTCTACAAATACCCCGAAATCCGTCAATCTCAAAACCCTGTTTTTTACTTCATCCCCGAGTTTGAATCTCGCGGGTATTTCGTTCAGCCATGGATCATCGGCCAACTGTTTCATCCCCAAGGCTATTCTTTCCTTATCAGTCTCCACACTGAGAACAACAGCATCGACCTTTTGCCCTTTCTTAATGACCTCTGAGGGATGTTTGATGTGCTTTGTCCATGAAAGATCGGAGATGTGTATTAATCCGTCCACGCCTTCGGGAAGGCCGACAAATACGCCGAAATCTGTAATGCTCTTCACCTTGCCCGTGATTTTTTGGCCGGCTTTATATTTCTCTGCAACAAGCTCCCACGGACTTGGTTTAAGCTGTTTTATGCTCAATGAAAGACGGCGTTCATTTTTATCAACCTTTAAAATAACTGCCTCAACCGTCTCTCCTATCGAAAGGTATTTTGACGGGTGCTTCGGTTTTGGCAGCCAGTCGAGTTCAGATATATGAACAAGCCCTTCGAGTCCTTCTTCAAGCTCTACAAAAGCCCCGTACTCTGTTATGCTGACAACTTTTCCCTTTATTTTTTTAGCGACCGGATATCTCTCATCTATAGTGCTCCATGGATCAGTCTTCTTCTGTTTATAACCCAATGTTACCCTCTTCTGTTCTTCATCATATTTGAGTATAATGACATCGAGATCATCACCTACTGCAAAAAATTCTGAAGGATGGGTTATGCGTCCCCAGGATATATCCGATATATGAAGGAGGCCGTCAACCCCTCCAAGGTCCACAAAGACGCCGTAGTCCGTAATGTTTTTTACAAAGCCATTGAATACAGCCCCTTCCCTCAGCTTTTCAAGTGTTTCTACCTTTTTCTTTTGCCTCTCTTCTTCAAGAATAGCCCTGTGCGAAACTATGACATTTGACCTTTTGTTATTTAACTTAAGCACCTTAAACATCATTCTTTTATTGAGAAGGCCGTCAAAGTCCTTAACCATTTTTACATCTATCTGGGATCCGGGCAGAAAGGCTGTAACGCCCAGTATATCTACTGAAAGCCCGCCCTTTGTTTTTCCTGAAATTATCCCCTCGACAGGAACCCCTGTTTCCAATGCAGATTCGATGATATCCCATGCCTTTATCTTTGTTGCTGCCTTTTTAGAGAGGTTGATTATCCCGTTAACGTGCCTGGTGCTTTCAACATATACCTCAATTGTATTGCCTTCCTGCAGCCCGGAAATCTCTTCCGGAGAAAATTCTTCTATCGGAACAAATCCGTCAGATTTATAACCGATATCAATAATGACTCCATCCTGTTTTACAGCTATGATCCTGCCCTTTAATACTGATCCCTCTTCTATGCGGTGAAAGGTCTCGGCATAGAGTCTTTCCATCTCATTGTTTTTAAGTTCCATCACCCTTTTATCCTCCTATGTCCTTTTGCCTCTTCGCCTCGGGCAAGCCGCCGAGGCCGAAACTCTTTTTACTACGTCTTTAATTATCCAATCAGGGGTTGATGCCCCTGCTGTTATGCCAACCCTCTTTACCCCGCTAAACCATTCCGGGGCTATTTCAGCAGATGTCTCTATGTGATGAGTAGGTACGGCCAGCTCCTGGCATAGCAGTGCAAGCTGCGTTGTGTTTGCACTGTTTTTGCCGCCGACAACAAGCATGGTATCCACCCCTTTTGCCATCTCCTCTGTCTCTTTTAACCTGAGAGCAGTAGAGTTACATATTGTATTATATACCTTTACGTCTTTTGCCTGCTCTATGACCTTCCCGAATAATTTCTTTAACGCCTCTATCGGCTGAGTAGTCTGAACCACTATCCCTACGTTGCGCTTTATCTTCGGCAACGGACTTTTGCCGTCAACAACCACAACATTTTTCCCTGCATAGCTCATTAACCCCTGAACTTCCGGATGTTCCCTGTCACCAAGGATTATTACCTGATATCCTTCTTCCTTAAGAAGTTTAGCATAATGCTGCGCCTTTTTTACAAATGGGCAGGTTGCATCAATTATCTTATATCCGGCAGCAGATATCTTATCCATAAGCTGCAAAGGTATCCCGTGCGTCCTGATTATAATGGCCTTTATCCCTGCCGTATTTATATCCTCAATTGG
>CAKKPR010000072.1:2373-4753 GCA_919901705.1 Thermodesulfovibrionales bacterium
GCTATCATGCCGGTCCCCCTTTTTGCATCGAGCAGGCTGCCGTCTCTGCTCCGGCCTCCTTCAGGGAACATCACTACAATTTCACCATTTTTCAGATGTTTAACAGTCTCTTTTATTGTGGACGGCTGCGGGTTATCCCTGTCAACAGGAAATGCGAATGTTTTTACAAATGTGCCGACAAGAGGTTTTTTAAAAAGCCCGCTCCTTGCCATAAATCTGGGCTGCCTCTTTTTAATTGCACACCCTATTACTAAAGGGTCCAGATAACTCACATGGTTTGTAACTACAATCACCCCGCCTTTTTCAGAAACATTTTCACTGCCGATAACCTCTAATCTGAAAAAGATTTTAAAGATAATAAGTAATCCTAACCTGGTTATGCGGTAGATAAGGCTCAAAATTCGGACCTTATGCTTTTAAGGATATTTTCCAAAACCTCGACGGCTGTCATTACTGATGAGTCTATATGAACAGCGTCATCAGCCTTCCTGAGCGGGGCAATATCCCGGCTGGAGTCTCTGGCGTCCCTTTCAGCAACATCCTTTTCTGCCTCATGTTCAGTTATGTTTGTTCCTTTATCCTTTAACTGGAGGTAGCGTCTTTTTGTCCGCTCATCAAGCGCTGCATCCAGATAAAACTTTTTCCATGCATCAGGAAAAACAACTGTTGTCATATCCCTTCCTTCGGCGACAATATCACTGTTTAAGGCTGCATCCCTCTGGATATCAAGAAGAAAATCCCTTACAACCTTCCTTGCAGAAAATACAGAAGAGTAATGTCCTATCTCTGTTGTCCGTATTTCTTCAGACACATCTTTCTTGTTAAGAAAGACTTTCCCCTCGACAAAATTAACCTGCGCATAAGCCAGCACAGCTTTTAATTTGTCGTCACTAGCTTCAGGTTCAATTCCTTTTCCCCTTAATGCAAGGGCCACTGCCCTGTAAAGGGCGCCTGTGTCAAGATAGCTGAAGCCGAGCCGCCTGGCAAGTTCTTTTGCAATGGTGCTCTTTCCTGCGCCTGAAGGCCCGTCTATGGCGATTACCTTACCCATGGTTGGTTTATGATTTTACCCTAATTTTAAGACTAATCTCAATCACCGCCTATACGCTTCAGGGTATTGCGCTTGCCCGCTTCCAGTCTTCCCAACTTGATAGCTTCCGCGCTATCGTCGCTCTATTGCACTTTAAACCTGAAAACGAGTAATATTGAGGGGAAAATTGGGAAGGAAAACACGATGAAAGAACTTATTCTTGTGGAAATGATTGAGAGAAAGATTTATCTGATCCGAGGACATAAAGTATTGTTAGATAGCGACTTGGCCGAGATGTATGGTGTAGAAGTTAAACACCTGAAGAGACAAGTCAGAAGAAACATAACCCGGTTTCCGGAAGATTTCATGTTCCAATTGCGGAAAGAAGAATATGATTCTTTAAGGAGCCATTTTGGCGCCTTAAAGCGAGGCGAGCATTCCAAGTATTTCCCTTATGTTTTTACAGAACAAGGTGTTGCAATGCTTTCCAGTGCTTTGAACAGCGAACGGGCCATTCAGGTAAACATCGCCATTATGCGAGCCTTTGTTAAGCTTCGCGAGATGCTTTTAACACATAAAGACCTCGCCCGTAAACTCGCTGCCATGGAAAAGAAATATGATTCGCAGTTCAAGGTGGTCTTTGATGCCATAAGACAGCTTATGACACCTCCGGTGCCAAAGAGCACTAAAATCGGGTTTAAAAGAGAGACTGACAAATAGGCTTTCCTGCTCGACCCCTTGAATCCTCGAACCCTTGACCCCTGCCGTTCATCTCTTGCACTTTCTCTCTTGCGTGGGGTAATATTGAGGGGAAAATTGGGGATGGGGAGCTAATTTTCCTAACAGGAATAATAACATGAAAAATTTCATAACAAATAGCGAATCAGAGAACCTAAAAAACCGCCTAATAGAATTAATAAAAAAAAGCGATGAATTGAAATTTTTGGTGGGGTTTTTCTATTTTTCGGGTATAAGAGAGTTGTATGAAGGCTTAAAAGAAAAACCAAATATAAACATTAAGGTTTTAGTAGGTTTAAATGTTGATAGAGCAAATTTTGGACTTCTTGAATTTGCTGATCAAGATAAGCAGTTATCAGACGAAGAAAGGTGTTACAAGTTTTTACAGTCAGTAAAAAAATCTCTTAATTCAAAAGACTTTGATACGCAGGAATTTTATCAGCAGGTTAGGTTTTTTATTAAACTCATAAGCGAAGACAAGCTGCTAATCCGAAAAACATTCAATCCAAATCATGCAAAAATCTATCTGTTCAACTTAGAAGAAAGTCAGGTTAAGAAAAAATTATTTATTACCGGAAGCAGTAATCTGACAAAGGCAGGAATCACCACTCA
>CAKKPR010000073.1 GCA_919901705.1 Thermodesulfovibrionales bacterium
CGATTATAGAGATAGACGAACAAGAGGCCGGGCAGCCTGGCGCTTACCACTTTCAACATCGGCGTTCCGCGGCTGGTCTTCTTGCCGAAATATTCAGGATAAGGCACAAAAAAGACTTCCTCTACGGGCTTGTCGCCGTCTAAAAGCCATAATTTTCCGTCAACCGCATCAATGGTATAAGGGCTGCCGCTTCTTTTATACCCTTGGGGGAATTGCAGGTACATGGGCTCCATGCCAAGGACCCAACTTCCATCCCTGAATAACGCCCCGCCAATCACCGGCCTGGGAGTTTCCTGACCAAGGTCGGCCGCGGCGTCATACAGACAACCTTCCTCTTTTGCCCTTTCCAATGCCCTCTCGGTCAGGGCGACCCCGCGCAGTTCTGCGTCAAGCTTGCGAATTAACAGGCGCGGGAAATCAGGATATTTCGCCGCCACTTCCTCAAAACCCAATTCGTAATTATTTTCATTCATCTTACTTTCACCTTATGTCAACGACGTTTAATGTCCAGTCGTGTCATTCCGGCTTGACCGGAATCCTTCTTTCGATTTCGAACAAGTCGGAAGGACTCCCGATTCTCCTCGGCGAATCCGCCTGAGTGCGGACAAGCGGGAGTGACAGAAATTGGACTTAGTTATGTTTAATCTGGATATATTATACGATATTTTTACCATATTTTAAATTATAATCAAGCCGGGCCAAATCCACGTCCGGACGGCCCGAAGAGCACCGGTAATTGTTAAAGTCCATACTCAACTTATACCTTCTTTGAATATCACGGACGCCCTTTGCCAGCCTCACATGATACTCCAGAGGCGCCGGCTTTTGTTCCTGCGCATAAAATATACTGCCCCCCACGACCCAAAGGATAAAAAAGCTTGAGGCCACTCCGTGGCGGGCGAAAAATTCAACGCCCTCCAGTGTAGACTTCAGTCCTTCATCCATTGTTTTAAATCCATTCGGCTGTGTCAGTTCAACTCCCCCTACGAATTGGGTGCATACATTCCCCCTGCCGAATATCTCCACCGCAGACAGGGCGCTGTCTATCCAGTACTGGC
>CAKKPR010000074.1 GCA_919901705.1 Thermodesulfovibrionales bacterium
CAAAACAACAACCGATAGGTGAAACGATAAAGCGCCTTACGAAATTTCTTTTTGAGCATTCAAAGACTGAATTGAACAATAATATCTTCTGGATTTAATAAAATAACGGATTATCATTGAAAGTAGTTACTCAGCCGCATAAGCAGAAAGATTTATCTGTATTACGGAAACAGCGCAATTGCTTCGAGGCCGGTTGTCTCTTTGAATCCCATCATGATGTTCATGTTATGCACCGCCTGTCCTGATGCGCCTTTCATGAGGTTGTCAATTGCAGTAACGATGATGAGGGTGTTTGTTCTGTTATTCACAGTAAGTCCAATGTCACAGAGATTGGTCCCGCGGACGTTTTTCACATTCGGGTATTTGCCTTCGGCAAGGATTCTGACGAATGGCTCCTTCTGGTAAAGCTTTTTATATGTGCCGAGGACTTTTTTAGTTTCGATGTTTTTTTTAAGTCTTGCATAGATGGTTGTGAGTATCCCCCTGTCATAAGGCCCAAGATGGGGAGTGAAATCAACTGTAATATTTTTATTGGCAATAGCGGAAAGTTCCTGCTCTATCTCAGGCGTATGCCTGTGTGATGCAACTGAATACGCCCTGAATCCTTCATTTACCTCGCAATATGAAAATGCAGTCTCGCCTTTTCTGCCTGCTCCAGTTGTTCCGGAGGTTGAATCTATGATAATGTAATCAGTGTCTATGAGCCTTGTTTTTAATGCAGGATAAAGACCGAGTATTGCGCCTGTCGGATAGCAGCCCGGATTTGCTATAAGAGATGACGTTCCAATCTTCTTTCTGTATAGTTCAGGCAGCCCGTAAACAGCTTTTCTGAGAGTTCCTTTGTACTTATGAGACGTCTTGTACCATTCTTCATATATCTCAGGAGAGCGGAGCCTGTAATCTGCGGAGAGGTCTATTATCTTTTTCCTGTTTCTGAAGAAAAAATCTACTGCCTCCTGGGACTCTGCATGGGGCAGGGCCATAAAGAACAGGTCAGCCCTGTTGAGCAGCTTCTCCTTTTTTAGCGGCTCGTATACAAGCTTGGAATGATTGTTCAGATGGGGGAATAAATCGCTGACAGACTTTCCTGCTGATCTTTCTGAGGTAACAGCAGTTATCCTGACAAGAGGATGATTTGAAAGAAGGCGAATAAGTTCGCCTCCTGCATATCCACTGCCGCCACATATAGCTGCTTTTAACATGTTTTCAATGAGTAAATATTTAACTGCTGACGGCTGTTAGCTGACAGCTGTTAGCTAAATTATCTCTTCGAGAACTGGAATCTCTTTCTTGCGCCCTTCTGGCCGTATTTCTTTCTCTCTGTTTCTCTGGGGTCCCTCGTTAAGAAGCCTTCTTTCTTAAGTTTCAGCCTGAGGTCGTTGTCTATTGAGAGTATTGCCCGTGAAATTCCGTGCCTGAGCGCTCCTGCCTGTCCTGACAGGCCGCCGCCTACAACCTTTGCGGTTATATTGTATTTGCCTGACATCCCTGTTAGCTCAAGGGGCTGCCTTATCATCATCTGCAGGGTTTCACGGGGGAAATATGCGGCAAGGGATTTTTCGTTGACGATTATTTGCCCGTTGCCAGGAGACATGCTTACCCTTGCAATAGATGTCTTTCTCCTGCCTGTGGCGCCATATTTGATTTCAGCCATTTAAAACTCCTTATATTGTAAAATTTCTGGTTTCTGAGCCATATGCGGGTGTTCGTTTCCTCTGTATACCTTGAGCTTCTTCAGCATTGCCCTTCCGAGCCTGTTCTTTGGGAGCATCCCCCATACTGCATCTGTTATAACCTTGTCAGGTTCTTTGGCAAGCCGTTCCTTGAGAGGTTTGGCCTTTATGCCGCCGGGATAGCCTGAGTGATGATAATAAATCTTGTCATCAAGTTTTTTGCCTGTAACCCTGACCTTTTCAGCATTCACGACTACAACAAAATCGCCTGTATCAACATTCGGGGTGAACACAGCTTTATTTTTACCGCGCAGATGTACGGCAATCTTTACAGCAAGCCTTCCAAGTATTGCGTCCCTGGCATCTACAACGTACCACTTATGTTCAGTATCAGTTTTTTTAGCAAATTGGGTTTTCATCCCTTCACCTTCCCTTGAAATTTTCTCGTCAAAATTGATCCGCATGAGCGGAAAGAGTAATCATAATAATAGAAATTGCTATGAATTGTCAATATCGGCGCTGCTAAGT
>CAKKPR010000075.1 GCA_919901705.1 Thermodesulfovibrionales bacterium
AGAATCTTTCTGAAGGATTCCCGACAAGCGGGAATGACAACAAAACAAATATCTGCGGTCTCTGCCGCAGGTTATATTATTATTCGGATTTTGTATCCGGCTCTTTTTTGCTTTTTGAAAGGGCCTTAAGGTCTGTGAATATATCATCTATACTCTGGTATCTGTCTTCCCGTACTTTCCTTATGCACCTTATGACGATTTCATCGAGCCAGTCAGGCACATCCTCAACAATATCAATAACCCTTGTTGAGCCGAGATATTCCAGGTTGCCTGTCAGCATTTCATAGAGAATAACGCCTGATGAGTATATGTCAGCCCTCACGTCAGGAGAAAGTCCCCTGGTGGATTCAGGAGAGATGTACGCCGAAGACAACGCCCTTTTCAAAAAAGAAATATTGTTCCGGGCATCAACAACTATGTTGTCAGGGCTTAACAGGCCAAATGGCTGGCCGCTGTTATAGGATTCCTGAAGACTTTTAAGTATCTGAACCCAGAGTTTAAGGCTGTACTTTGGCTCTATCCTTCCATTTTTTATAAAACTTCTAAGGGTGCTTTTTCCTCCAAGGCTTATATCTATATCTTCCTTATGGGGTGGGGCAAGTATGTGTATTTTTTCCCTGACATCTTTGAATGCAGGGTCAGCCTTATCAATCTCCCTGAATATATCAAGGGCTTTCTGTGCTTCGCCAATCTTTTCAAGCTTAAAGGCATACAGGTAGAAGTCCTCTATGTTTGACGAATCAGGTTTTTGCCCGCGAAGGGAAAACCCGAACATCTCAATAGCCTCTTTCACCAGGCCTTCTTCCTCAAGCAGGACAGATGCCCTCTTGTACTCTCCGGCCTCCCTGTATACCTTGGCAGCAGCGAGTCTTCTGCCAGCCCGTTCCATAATCAGTGCAGCTTCAATCTTTTTTCCTGCCTTGTCATAGAGCTTTGCAGCTTCCTCGTATTCACCCTCCTGCATGGAAACCTCTGCAGAGGCCTCAATATTCCCTTCCTTTTCATGCAGTTCTTTTGCTTTTTGAGTCATGCCCAGAAACTCATAGAGCCTGGCAGCCTGCCGGTAGTCCTTGCCTTTTTCATAAAGCACGGCAGCCTTTTTATAATCCTTGAGCTTGTTTTCATATACACTTGCAGCTGATACGAATTTCCCTTGTTTTTCATAGGCAGCAGCCTCATTTTTATAATCCTCGGTTAAGGTAGTTTTCAGCTTTTTTCCTATGGTGTTTTTATAGATAAACCTGATAAGGAAAAATAGGGCGGCAAGCAGAGGAATGAGAATAATTAAAAATACAACCAAAAGCCCGGTCTTTGCCTGTTTTTCAGGAGAGGAGACATTCAAGGATGCTTCCTTGATAAAAGGTGTGGTGAAGCGCGATATCAGGTCAAGCAGGATCAATGCCCATTCTCTCTGCATCGCTTTATTCTACAATAAACCCGGGTTTTTCTTTTTTATTCTTCTACGAAATTTCATATATATGATAAAGTATACCAAATGAAAAATACATCTGTGTTTTGCTTGTTGATTTTTGCACTGTCAGCATCTCTGCTTTCCTGTACCCGGGAGCCAGAGGTAAAAAAACCCAACGCAGTAACAATCGGCTCACTTGCAGATGCAAAGAGACTCCTTCCCTTGCTTGCCTCTGACAGCGCATCAGGAGATATAAGCGGCTGGATATTCAACGGACTCACCAAATACGACAAAGATATAAAGATTAAGGGCGACCTTGCAGAGTCATGGGACATATCTCCGGACGGGCTTAAGATAGTTTTTCACCTGAGAAAAGGTGTCCTGTGGCATGACGGTATTGAGTTCACTGCTGACGATGTTATATTCACTTACGACACAGCTATTAACCCAAAGGTGCCAACGCCTTACAGCAGTATTTATGGTCCAGTCCAAACCGTGGAAAGGGTCGATAAGTATACTGTAAAGGTTGCTTACAAAGAGCCTTTTGCTCCTGCCTTGGAGTCATGGGGCATGGGAATTATACCTAAACATATACTTGATGGAAAAGACATAAGTGCTGAATATTACAATAGAAATCCAATAGGAACTGGCCCGTATAAATTAAAGGAATGGGTGACGGGTCAAAAAATAGTTCTTGAGGCTTATGAGAATTATTTTGAGGGCAGGCCCAAGATAGATAAATACATAACAAGGGTTATACCTGACAATGCTACAATGTTCCTTGAGCTTAAATTCGGGGGCATAGATTTTATGGGGCTTACACCTCCGCAGTACAAGCTTCAGGCAAATAAAGGGCTTTTTAATAAGTACTTTCAGAAATTCAGATATCCCTCTTTTGGGTACACATATTTGGGCTATAACCTTCTTGATCCAAGGTTTTCAGATAAAAGAGTAAGGCAGGCGCTGACCCATGCTATAAACAAAAAGGACATCATAGCTGGCGTGCTTCTTGGTTACGGCACGCCGTGCACCGGCCCGTTTCCTCCGGAGTCCTGGGCATATAACCCCGAAGCAAAAGACCTTGAGTACAATCCTGAAAAAGCTAAAAAACTTTTTGAGGAGGCAGGTTGGCGAATGGGGCAAGGCGGATTATTAGAAAAAGACGGAAAACCTTTTGCATTTACTGTGTTGGTAAATCAGGGGAATGATGCAAGGCTTAAGACCGCACAGATTATCAAGGAAAACCTTAAGGCAGTCGGGGTTGAGGTGAATATTAAAGTACTTGAGTGGCAGGCATTGCTTCATGAATTCATAGACAAAAAGCGTTTTGAGGTAATTATTATGGGATGGGCATTATCCCGTGACCCTGATATATATGATATCTGGCATTCGTCAAAGACAAAAGAGGGTGAATTTAATTTTATCTCCTATAAAAGTGATGAGGTAGACAGGCTGCTGCTTGAAGGGCGACGCACATTTGATATTGATAAAAGGAAAAAGATTTATCACAGGATACATGAAATCCTTTCTGAAGACCAGCCGTATACATTCCTGTATGTCCCTGATGCCCTGCCGGTGCTCCACAAGAGGTTTAAAGGAGTAGAAAAAGCGCCCATCGGCATCTGGCATGACTTTATCCACTGGTATGTGCCGAAGAATAGGGTGGATTGGTACGGGGCTTAGGGGTTAATTGTCTCTTTTAATATATATATGTGATGCTATAATACTAAAACAGTTCAATCCGGAGGCTATAAATGATTCTTGGCGTTAACGTTGACCATGTTGCAACCTTAAGAGAGGCAAGGAAAGGTATTGAACCCGATCCTGTAATGGCTGCGACCCTTGCAATTCTTGGAGGCGCCGATGGCATAACAATTCATCTCAGGGAAGACAGAAGGCATATACATGACAGGGACCTGAAGATATTAAGGGAGTTTGTTCCGCTTGAACTGAATCTTGAGATGGCTGCCACAAAAGAGATGATAAGCATTGCCTTAAAGGTAAAACCTGACATGGTTACCCTGGTTCCCGAAAAGCGCGAGGAGCTTACAACAGAGGGCGGACTTGATGTAAAAAGGCAGAAAGTTAATCTTAAAAAGGCCGTCAGCAGGATTCAGGGCGCAGGCATACCTGTAAGCCTTTTTATCAATCCGTCAAATGATGATATTGCCGTATCCGGAGAGATAGGCGCCAAAATGGTAGAAATACACACAGGGCTTTATGCGAATGCAAGGGCTAAAAGTCAGGAGAGGGAACTTATCAAGGTTGTCAAAGCAGTAAGGGAGGCTTCAAGCCTGGGACTTCAGTCTAATGCCGGTCATGGGCTTAATTATCCCAATGTTAAAAAGATAGCAGAGATTGAAGGCCTGAGGGGTTTATACATAGGACACAGCATTATATCAAGGGCTGTGCTTGTTGGAATGGAAAGGGCTGTAAGGGAGATGAAGGAGTTAATAAATGCAAAATGCAGATTGTAAATTGCAAATTGTAAATTTAATGAGGTTTTTAATTTTGCATTTTTAAATTTGCACTTTTCAATTTTCATTGGAACGGAGTTCGTATGATATACGGAGTCGGCATTGACCTTGTTAAGATAGACCGCATGAAAGATGTTGTTGAGAAATGGGGCAGAAAATTTCTCGAGAGGGTCTTTACAGATAATGAAATTTCATACTGCTATGAAAAAAAGAACCCGTATCTGTCTCTTGCAGTGCGCTTTGCAGCCAAGGAAGCGCTGATAAAGGCAATAGGCTCTGAGATCCCTGTCTCTCTGACTGATATTGAAGTCATTAACTCCCTGAGCGGAAAGCCCGCTATAAAGGCCAATGGCAAATTAGGCATTTTTTTGAAAAAGAGAAAGATAAAGCAGGTTGCTCTCAGCTTGAGCCATGAAAAAGACTACGGAATTGCCTGTGTAGTGCTGGAAAATTAAAATACACCTGACCTTTATATGACTAACAGCCTGTTGAAAAACTCGCCGCATGTCATTGCGAGGAGCAGTTTCTGCGACGAAGCAATCTCTAACGCATTGATTTTATTAAAGGCGAGATTGCCACGCTTCGCTCGCAATGACAGATTTTTCAACAGCCCGCTAAATCTGCGGCACAACTATTCCGAGCTTAATAGCAGTGCATATGGCTGCTGACCTGCTTGATACGTCAAATTTCCTGTAAATATTATCAAGGTGTGCGTTAACAGTGCCTGCCCCTATCGTGAGACTTAATGCTATTTTTTTGTTGGAGAACCCCCTTACAAGGTATTTTAGAACCTTTTTTTCCATTATTGTTAATATTGAGATTTCTTTGCTTTGCTTATCTCTTAAGATTACGAGCACATCTGCTCCTTGCGGGTTTTTAGGCAGTTGAACCATAAGTGTGTTAAGACCGCAAAATGATGCTTCTGTTAGGTGTCTTACTCCAATCTTCAGCCAACCTAACATCTCATCCGTATTTATTTTTTTTTCTAAAAGTTTCTTGCTTGCCTTTTCGCTGATCCAAACATCTCCATTGTGCGATATGAACATTATAGGTTCTTTTCCGATAATGCTCTCGAGGTTTTTGATACAATTTTTGATTCTGGCAGCTTTATGATTATTATTGGCCATTGTTCTAAATATAAT
>CAKKPR010000076.1 GCA_919901705.1 Thermodesulfovibrionales bacterium
GTATTTTCTCATGCATGGTACTATATTATAAAGCAACATTTTTCTTTATTCCACTTATAAAGCCTCTTACCTTTTCCTTTATCTCATCCCGTGCCTTTCTGAAAGCGTTCATAATTTCCTCTTCTGTCCCGATAGTTCCGACAGGGTCTTCAACAGGCCAGTGGAGACGTTTTATCCCAGGCGGAGTTCTCGGACAGGATTCTTCCGCATTACTGCACAATGTTATAACAACATCCATCTTCCTCAGTAACTCTTCATCTATTTCCTTTGATGCCTGGCAAGATATATCAATGCCTATCTCCTTCATAACAGCAATGGCCCTCGGATGAACTCTTGTGGCAAGCAGTCCTGCGCTGTGAGTTTCTATCTTACCTTTGCCAAGCTCCCTTGCAAACCCTTCCGCTATCTGGGAGCGGCAGGAATTGCCGGTGCATAGAAACATTACTTTCAGTTTTTTCTCTGTCATTATTGAAAATCCACAATGTTAAAAACCGGTCAACAAAAGACAGACGTTGAGCGCTGCTTTGGTTCATAATCCATCCCTTTTTAACAGGAACAAAAAATCTCCTGAAGCTAATTATTTTACTGACTTAAGCCTCTGTATCTCCTGCCTGATTTGCGCTGCATCAGGCGCATTTGGAGCAAACTCAAGATATTTTTCGAACTCTTTTGCCGCCTGTTTATTGTCATGAAGGTCATACGCGAGCACTACACCCAGGTTCTTGCGCCCGTTCAGGTGTTTCGGATTAATTTCCAAAGCCTTTTTGTATTCTTTGACCGCCATATCAGGCCTTCCGGCATTCCTGTAACATGTGCCCATATCCACCCTCACATCAACATTTTTAGGGTCAATACCAAGCGCTTTCTGGTAGGCATCAATAGCCTCGTTAAAGCGGGATGTGTCCATCATTGTATTGCCGAGTTTAATCCATGCATCAACATTGCGCGGATCCTTTTTCACAGCCTCATTAAGAATCCTGATATCATCCTGCGCCTGAAGCGGACCTGCCTGAACAGGCCCGGTTGGAAACTGATACTGGGGCTTTGGCTCCTCCTTCTGCTGACAGCCGGCAGCTGCCATAATTAACAGTAAAACAGCTATTATCTTTTTCATTTTTCCCTCCGATTTTAACTTTGTCTATTTTAACAGAACAGGGAAATCATTTAAAGCCGGTATCCCCTTAAAAGAATATTGCTTGGTAATAATCTTTTTTAATGATAAAATAATCTAAATGGACAGAAAAAAAATAAGGCAGAAGTTTTTTATGGCCAGGGAACTGCGGCTCTCTATTTCACTCATAGTCATCTGGTCGCTCCTTGCAGGGATTCTATTTACATACATAACGAAGGAGATTGGCGCAAAAACAGAGCATGGGCTCCTTTCTTTTATAGCTGTATTTATTGGATATTTAATCATTGTAATCGTATTGGCCCTGTTTTTTACCCACCGTTTTATTGGTCCATTTGAAAGGTTAAA
>CAKKPR010000077.1 GCA_919901705.1 Thermodesulfovibrionales bacterium
CCTCTCTTTATGAAAGAGAGGTTATTATTTGATTAAATTTACAGCTCCACCTTCAATCCCGCTGCCATTTTTGCCGACTGGACAGTGTTGTACATAAGCATTGCAATTGTCATGGGGCCTGCGCCGCCGGGCACAGGTGTTATATAAGCTGCCCTTTCTTTTGCAGCATCAAAATCAACATCGCCTACTATTTTCCCCTCAGGAGTTACGTTTATGCCGATATCTACTACGGCAGCGCCTTCTTTTATCATATCTCCTGTTATCATCTTTGCCTTGCCTACTGCAACGCATAATATGTCAGCCTTAAGGCATGTCTCTTTGAGGTCAGGTGTCCTGCTGTGTGCTATTGTGACAGTTGCATGTTTTCTGAGTAAAAGCAATGCAAGCGGTTTTCCGACAATCACGCTTCTTCCGACAACAACAGCGTGTTTTCCTTTTGGTTCAATATTATAAGCCTCAAGCATCTTGATTGCGCCGTGCGGAGTGCATGCAACAAAACCAGGCTCATCGAGCACGAGTTTGCCAAGCGCATCCGGCCCGAAGCCGTCAACGTCTTTTGCAGGTGATATCCTATTCATTATCTGTTTTTCATCGAGCCCTTTTGGCAGAGGAAGCTGGACGAGAATTCCGTTCACCTTTGGATCACTATTAAGCTGGTCAACAAGTTTTATCAAATCTGCCTGAGTTGTTGTCGCCGGTATCTTGTGGGCAAAGCTTGCCACTCCTATTTCAGCGCAGGCCTTTTCTTTTGATGCAACATATTTTTGTGACGCAGGGTTTTCTCCAACAAGCACAACAGCAAGTCCGGGGTTAATCCCTTTTGACTTAAGTCCCTCAATCTCGGTTTTTAATTTAGCCCTGATATCTGCTGCTACTTTTTTACCGTCAATTAATTCTGCTGCCATAGTTTCCTCCTTTTTGTTCCCCTAATCCCTTTTTTTAATCAGTTCCAGCAATTCTTCTCTTGTTGATGCCTTTGTTCTGAATATTCCCCTTACAGCTGAAGTCACTGTCCTGGCTCCGGGTTTTTTCATGCCTCTCATGCTGAGGCACAGATGTTCTGCGTCTATTATAACCATTGCGCCTTTTGGTTTAAGTTTTTGCATAAGCAGGTCTGCAAGCTGTGCTGTCAGGCGTTCCTGAACCTGCGGTTTTTTAGCAAGGATTTCAAGAGCCTTTGCAAGCTCTCCAATCCCTGCTATCTTGCCGGCGCTCGGTATATATGCAACGTGCGCCTTACCTATGAACGGCAGGAGATGGTGTTCACATACAGAGTAAAACGGTATGTCTTTTAAAAGTACCATCTCATCATGGCTTTCGCCCTCTATGTGCTTAAGTATTTCTTCGGTCGGCGTCTCAAGGCCTGAGAATATCTCTTCATACATCTTTGCAACGCGCGATGGAGTGTCTTTAAGTCCGGCTCTTTCAGGGTCTTCTCCTATGCCTTCAAGTATGAGCCTCACGCCTTTTTCTATTTTTTTAATGTCCAAAAATACCCCTCTTATTTTTCCCTGGAATGGATTAAAAGTCTAACATTTATGAATGGTTGGTGTCAAAAGGATGCGTTGAAAAATTGAGCACGACAAACCAGCTTAATCGGTGCACTCTATTACCCTTTTATCTGTAATAATCTTATCAACCTTTATATCATGCGGCTCTGCGGGTATTTTTTCTACAATCTGCTCCTCATATGCCGGCGCAACAATCGGGATTTTCCTTTCCATCGTGGCCAGCAGCTTGTCATAATAAGCTGCGCCGTAGCCAAGCCTGTTGCCCTGTGTGTCAAAAGCAGCCCCGGGGATAATCACAAGGTCAATATCAGACATCTTTCTTAATCTCGCCTCGTCAACCGAAGGCTCGATTATCCACATGTATCCGCGGGCCAGCTCGTTGATGCTCTTTATCTCATAAAGCCTTAGTATGTTCTCTTCCCTGCAGACCCTCGGAAGAACAGCTGTTTTTTCCAGATGAAGAGAAAGTTTTATTAAATCTATTGTGTCCACCTCGCTTCTGAATGATGCATAGAAGAGGATTCTTTTTGCAGCTGAAAACTCCGGAAGCATAATGATTCGCTGCAATATTGAGATATCCTTTTCAGCCTTGAGATTTTTTGCAATCGAATCTCTTCTCTGTAGGATTTCCCGTCTTATGGTTTTTTTTATCTCACTATTTTTCATCAAGTATATGCTCTATGGCGTTTTTTATCTTCCTTATCTCTTCAACAGTATCAGGAGAGCTTTTATATGGAGGTATGCCCTTAATGTCAGCCTCCATTATCAGGTTGTTAAAGCTGATATGCCCTATGAATTTCATGCCGCCAAGGCCTGCTTTTATAAAAGCGAGATCTTCATTTCCTCTTACCTTATTGGCAACTACCAGGACATCTTTAACACCCAGACTTTTTGCCATTTCCTTAACAGTGTTTGCTGTCTGGATGCTCCTCTGTCCGGGTTCAATGACTACTATAAAGGCGTCAACTGCCTCTGCAGTTCCCCTTGTGAGATGTTCAATGCCTGCTTCCATGTCAACGATCACAACTTCGTCTCTTTCAGCAATAAGGTGTTTGAGAAGCCTGCGCAAAAATACATTTTCAGGGCAATAGCAGCCTGATGCAGCCTCTTTTGATTTCCCTGTCACAAGCAGAACGATATTATCAAACCTGTAACCGTATTCAGAGGGTATGTCATCCACACGCGGATTGAGTTTGAAAATGCCGCCTGAACTGCCGGGTTTTGCCCCTGTTCTTTCCTCAATCAGCCAGGTCATTTCAGCTATGGGTTTAATCTTTGCGACATCAGCATGACTTACCCCAAAGGCAGAGGCAAGGTTTGCATCAGGGTCTGCATCAACTGCAATCACCTTTTTGCCGTCAGCTGCAAACAGATGGCTGAGCACAGCGGAGAGAGTTGTCTTGCCAACGCCGCCTTTTCCTGTTATTGCTATTTTCATAGCGGTATTATAACCCATAACCTGATTACAAAGGTTTGATTTTTCTCTGGATTTTCGTTATTATCACTGCATGGAAATAAAAAAACTTCTTGAAGAATCAAGCCGCTACATAATGAATACTTACAACAGGGCGCCTATTGATCTCAGGAAAGGGCGCGGCGTGAAGGTGTGGGGTTCAGACGGCAAGGAATATCTTGACTTTGTCGGGGGTGTCGCAGTAAACATACTCGGGCACTGTCATCCAAAGGTAGTGGTTGCCATCCAGAAACAGGCACAGCGGCTGCTCCATGTCTCAAATCTTTATCACATAGAGCCGCAGATAAAACTTGCACGGCTGCTTGTGGAACATTCTTTTGCAGACAAGGTTTTTTTCTGCAATTCAGGCGCAGAGGCAAACGAGGCTGCCATAAAGCTTGCGCGTAAATATGCAAAGGAACATCACGGCAAGGATAAGTTTGAGATAATAACTGCCCTGAATTCTTTTCATGGAAGGACACTTGCAACCCTTACAGCAACAGGACAGGAGAAGTTTCAGAAAGGATTTGAACCTTTAATGCCGGGGTTTAAATATGTGCCTTTCAATGATATCAGCGCTCTTAAATCCTTAATAACGCAGAACGCATGCGCTGTTATGCTGGAGCCGATACAGGGTGAAGGCGGGGTAAAGATCCCTGACCCTGATTACTTTAAGAATGTGCGGGAACTCTGCAATAAAAACAACC
>CAKKPR010000078.1:0-6455 GCA_919901705.1 Thermodesulfovibrionales bacterium
ATATTTTTCCGCAATATCTCCGGCTGCCCTTATTATCCCGTCCGTGACTTCAATGATAAAATAATTTTCCCAATCTCTGTCCAGATCCTCTACAACCTTTCGCAATGCCTTAATCGGAAAACCGTCATCTCTTTGTTTTCTTGCAAAGGCAGCCCTCGCCTCTGCATAGGCAATTTTTGAAGCGGCAATAACAGTTGCTCTTCGAGCTATATCCCTGATTATCTCAGAGCCTGCTTCTTCGACATATAGCTTGACCAGAGAGCTCGTGTCCAGATAGACGATCATCTTCTGTCTTCAAGGACTATCTCTGAAACGGTCTTCCCTTTAATCCTTACAGGGCTTTTGCTGCCGGACGGCTTTCCGCCCTTCCACGAAGCAAACCCCTCATTAACAAGAGACAAAAGATGCGAGTCTTCTGTTGCCCTCTCAACCGGAGTGATTGTTGCGATTACAGTCTCTCTTTCGGTAATTAAGACCTTCTCGCCTTTTTTAACCTCGCGGAGATAGTGGCTCAACCTGTTTTTCAGTTCTTTTACGCCTGCTGCTATCATGGCTACATTTTATACCTTGGTAGCTACCTTTGTCAAAGGGTTTCTCTGATAAGGTAGTATTTTAAAATCTTCTCCTTGTGTTCAAAGACAATCCCCTCATTCATCTCCGCCTTCTGTGTTATTCTTAAACCATAAGGCAGCGCAACTTATGCAAAAGAAAACAAAGAAGATCATCATATTAATACTACTGGTTTTGACTGTAATGTTGGGTGGATTCGGAGCAATCCTTTATAAAGCCGGATTAATGCCCCGATACGACAGGGGTCATACCCTTCACAGCCCGATTTTCAGCAATGGCGGCTCAAAGGTCTATTTTATTTCACGGAGAACATCGGGAATCTCATGGGGGCCCGGGCTTGAGTTTTTTACTCCTCCCGCAAAGTTGATTTTTCTTAGTGACCGTTTTCAACTTAATTCCATAGATATAAAAACTAAGGGGATAAAAACACTTCACACATGGAAAGTCCCGCATGACAGCGAACCGAAATTACAATATCGAAACTGGCTTTTCGGCATACCCGGCACTGAACTAATAATTAGGGAGGGTAAAATTCACTTTAAAATAGGGCTTGATGTTTTTAAGGATAATGTGCCGTATGCAAGGGATAACGAATGGCTGGTGGGATATTATGACATCGAGAATAATATCACGGTTGAAACAAAACACTGGGAGCAATCATCTGAGATGCCTAATCAATGGCCTGAAGAAATCCTGTTTGGGGATCTTGAGGTAATGAACTACAAAAACAAGGCTATCCTTATTCATAACAGCAAAACAAACGATATAAATGTCCTGCTCAAGGCTAACACCGAGGCGTCTGTTTCGGATGAATTCGTAAAAACAATCAACTTGAGCGAACTCTCCTATAGAAAACAGCTTGAGAGGCTTAGAACTATCAGAGAAACGAATGCGAGCCTTATTGAGCGGTTCAAACAAGAAGGTTATCCTGAAATTGAGGCGCATCTCAAAGCAGGTGACGAACTTGAGAAGATGGGATTATATCCCAAATCACCCAAGATAAAGGCAAAATCTGTTACCAGTGCTAGCGGTGATTTTGTCGTCTTCAAAATCACCAAAGAAGAATTTGACTTTGGCCTTTTCCCTGATATTGAAAAGGCGCTGAAGAAGGAAGGAGAAGAAATTCACTTCTGGGGGAAATACATCCGCCACAGGGATTATGATACAAGCGATAAGATAAACGCATACCTTTCCGAGGGGAATTATTCTTTTTATGTAATGACAGGAAAAAGGACTTATCTCCTGACTATTGAGCGATAACATATCGAATAAAGTGCCTGTTCTGTTTTTCAGAGCCTTTTGTTATTTTGTGTTATTCTTAAATAATGAATCTTTCACTTTTTCAAAAACCAAGCAGATACATAAACAGTGAGGTAAACTCTCTCAGAAAAGAGGGAGAGGTGCGAGTTGCCCTCGCATTTCCGGACATCTATGACGTCGGGATGTCACATCTGGGGCTTAAGATACTTTACAAGATTATAAATGACCTCCCGTATGCCTCTGCTGAAAGAGCATTTCACCCCTGGCTTGACCTCGAAAAAGAGATGAAACATAAGGGCATCCTCCTTTCTTCCCTTGAAACAGAAAGGCCTTTAAAGGATTTTGATATTTTAGGGTTCAGCCTTCAATACGAGCTTTCTTATACAACTGTACTTAACATGCTCCACCTCGCCGGAATTCCGATAAGAAGTGAGCATAGGGCAGAAGAAAAATGGCCGCTTGTAATCGCGGGAGGGCCATGCACTGTTAATCCAATGCCGATGTCGCCTTTTATAGATGCATTTCTTATAGGAGACGGCGAAGAGGCAATCGTTGAGATATTGGACACATACAGGATATGGGAAAAAGAAGGCGACGGCAAAAAGGAGTCTGTCTTAAAGGCACTTTCTCAAATCAAGGGAATGTATGTGCCGTCACTACACGCTACACGCTGCACGCTGCACGCTGAACATGTCAAACGCCGTTACATCGAATCCCTCGACAATTTCCCATATCCTGAATCGCCGGTTGTCCCCTATACATCTATTGTGCACGACAGAGTTAATGTCGAAGTTTCAAGAGGCTGTACAATGGGATGCAGGTTCTGCCAGGCAGGAATGATTTACAGGCCCCTTCGTGAAAGAAACCCGGGAAATGCTTTAAGAATAGCTGAAAAATCTCTCAAAAATACAGGCCACGAAGAGGTTTCTTTCACATCCCTGAGCGCAGGTGATTATTCATGCCTTCTGCCTTTGCTGAAAGCATTCAACTGCCGTTTTTCAGACCGGAAGATTTCCCTGTCTTTGCCCTCATTGCGGGTTGCTGCTGTAAGTCAGGATGTACTAAAGGAGATTAAAAGTGTAAGAAAGACAGGATTCACAATAGCGCCTGAAGCAGCAACAGGAAGGCTCAGAAATGTGATAAACAAGGACTTCACAGAAGAAGATTATGAGCGAAGCCTTAAGGCGCTTTTTGAAGAAGGCTGGCAGAAACTTAAACTCTATTTCATGGTAGGCCTTCCGACAGAGACACAGGAAGATATTGAAGCTATTCCTGATATGGCGCTCAAGGCATTGAAGATTGCAAAAAAACATACAAACAGATATGTGACCATAAACATCACTCTGTCACCATTTGTTCCAAAACCCCACACCCCATTTCAATGGTACGGGCAGGAGAACATCGGCAGGATAAAGGAAAAGCTGAACTTCCTGAAAAACATGCTTCACAGAAAGAAATTGAAGGCCAAAGCACACAATGAAGAGATGAGTCTTTTGGAGGCAGTATTTGCACGCGGAGACGAAAAGCTTTCAAATCTTATAGAGGAGGCATGGTCATCGGGTTGCATGCTTGATCCATGGACAGAGTCTTTTGATTTTAATAAATGGGTCAGCGCAATGGAGAAAACAGGGATAGATGCTTCTGCCTATGCAGAAAAAACATACACAAAAGATGAACCGCTGCCCTGGGACGTCATTGATACAGGGATCAAAAAAGAATATCTCTATAAAGAATATCAGAAAGCAATATCAGCAGAGATAACAACTGATTGCAGAAAAAAATGTCATGCATGCGGACTTGAATGCAAAGAAGTGAAAAGTGAAGAAAGCGATCCCCTTGGTTTGTCATTGCGAGGCAAAGCCGAAGCAATCTCAAAAGACGAGATTCCTCGCCTTGCTCGGAATGACAGGTCAGAAGTTTTGCGGGTGCGCGTTGAATTTTCCAAAACAGGCAAACTGAAATACCTTTCGCACCTTGAAGTAGTAACAGCAATCATCCGGGCAATGAAAAGGGCCGGCATCCCGCTTATATATTCGCAAGGATTTCATCCTTCACCGCGAATATCTTTTGGCCCTGCGCTCGGTGTCGGTATTTCCGGCATTAAAGAATACTTTGATATGGAGATAAAGGAGCCGTTTGATATAAACTATCTCTTATCAGAAGTGAATTCTGTTCTGCCGGAGGGGTTGAAGTTGAGGGATTGCGCCCTGATTTCAGCTAAAGAACCTTCCCTCAGCAGTTTCGTATCAAGGTATGAATATGAAATAATATGCCCTGATTCCTCAGTGGTGAAACAGTTTACTGAGAAGGAAGAAACTAACATAAGACAGATGATTGAAGATATAAAAGTTATAGATAAAAAAACAGTCAGATTAATACTGGTTGATAAGGAAAGCAAAAAAGTAAGGCTGAGTGAACTGCTGCCGGAGATATTCAATGTCCCATGCGGAGAACTTGATATAACGAGGCTTGCGATGTACGGTCGGAATCGACTCGCAACGAGCTGGAAAAGCAGATGGTCTATCCCTTTGGAAGTTATAACATTGCAAAATGCAGATTGTAAAATACATATTGCAAATTCAAGGAGAGTTTAACTTTGCATTTTACATTTTCCATTTTCCAATTTTCATTGAACATGGTTCTTCATGGCTAGTGAAATCCTGATTAATGCCACGCACGAAGAGATAAGGGTAGGCCTTCTTGACGGCGGACAGGTTGTTGAGTTCTATGTTGAAAGAAAGCGTGATGCAAGCCTTGTAGGTAATATATATAAAGGCAAAGCAGTAAAGATACTTCCCGGAATGCAGTCTGCCTTTATAGACATCGGGCTTGAAAGGGCTGCTTTTCTTTATGTTGCCGATATAAGGGCTGATATCGAAGAGTATGCGCCGTTTCTTGAAGAGGAAGAAAAGGGCGATTCCATTGAGATCCTTTCGCGAAGAGGAAGGCCTGACCTGTCCATAGAGGAACTGATACAGCCGGGACAGGAAATTCTAGTTCATGTTTCAAAGGATCCCATAGGAAGCAAAGGCGCACGCGTGACATCATACATAACTATGCCGGGGCGTCATCTTGTGCTGATGCCTAACGTCGAGCATGTTGGAATTTCGAGAAGGATAGCGGACGAAAAAGAGAGGGCGCGATTGAAGTCTATAGTTGAGGCCATAAAACCCAAGGGATATGGTCTTATAATCAGGACCGCAAGCGAGGGGTGCAGCGAAGAAGAGCTTCAAAAAGATCTTGAGTTTCTTATCTTGATCTGGGAGAACATACAGAGGAAAAAAGATAAGGTAACAGCCCCTTCACTTCTTTACAGCGACCTGGACCTTGTGTTCAGAAGTATCCGGGACCTGCTGACCCAGAATGTTGAAAGGCTTGTAATTGATTCTCCCGAGGAATACGAAAAGATTAAGGAATTCGTCAAGACTTATTTCCCGAAACTGCTTGACAAGATAATTCTCTATGAAGGACAGGAGCCGATATTCGATGCATTCGGCATAGAGCTGGACATCTCAAGGGCGCTGGGCAGAAAGGTCTGGCTTAAGTCAGGCGGGTATATAGTAATTGACCAGATAGAAGCCATGACTGTAATAGATGTAAATACAGGAAAATTCGTCGGCAAGGAAGGGCTTGAAGATACAATACTTAAAACAAACCTTGAGGCTGTAAAAGAGATTGCATATCAGATAAGGCTCAGAAACCTCGGCGGGATAATAATTATTGATTTCATAGACATGGAAAGACATGAAAACAGGGAAAAAGTGTTTAATGCATTTGTTGAGGCAATGAAAAAAGACAGGGCCAAAAATACAATCTTCCATATATCCGAGCTCGGCCTCATACAGATGACCAGGAAACGCGTGAGGGAGAGTATCGGCAGAATACTCTGCGAACCATGCCCTTATTGCGAGGCAAAGGGTTTTGTGAAATCTCCCCGCACCCTCTGTTACGAGATATTAAGAAAAATAACCAAGCTTGCCAAGCACGGCAGCGAGAAGATAATTGTCACAGCACACCCTTCTGTTGCAGAGCTTCTTTCTGATGAGGAAAGACTCGGGCTGGAGGAGATAGAGAACCGTTACGGCATAAAGGTCATAATAAAAGAAAGCATTCACCTTCATCAGGAAAACTACGAAATAGCATCACTCTAACGTTCGGCAGTATAGATACAGGCATCTTTATCTTTAAGAACAGGAGGGAATAATCTTTTCGCTCATTCTCGGGCCTTGCCCTCCGAGGAATTTTACCTCTTTATTTTAAAAAATGTCATTGCGAGGAGTTTTACGACGAAGCAATCTTTCTTAAGACCTTAAAAATTAAGAGATTGCCACGGTCGAAACGACCTCGCAATGACAAATAATGAATTGTCGGACAACTTGCAAGCGACAGGGAATTACAAAGTAAACTTGACTACTAAATTTTTAGAACTGATATAGGTTAAAATATTACGCTATGAAAGACGACAAATTATCAGCTCTCGTAGATATCCTGAAAAAAATGGAGAGCGCGGTCCTTGCCTATTCAGGAGGGGTTGACAGCACGCTTTTGCTTAAGGCAATGCAGCTTTCAGGGATAAGGTCCCTTGCTGTGACAGCAGTTTCCGGGACAATGCCGGAACAGGATTT
>CAKKPR010000078.1:6555-8842 GCA_919901705.1 Thermodesulfovibrionales bacterium
CCCCTTAATAGAGGCCGGGTTAAACAAAAAAGAGATAAGAAACATATCTAAAAAACTTAAGCTTCCTGCGTGGGACAAACCTTCTTCGCCGTGTCTTGCCTCAAGATTTCCTTATAGAGAGAAGATAACCGTCACGGCATTAAAACAGGTGGCAGAGGCAGAGAAGTTCCTGAAGTCTATCGGGTTTGTAGAGTTTCGTGTCCGGCATCATGGAGATGTTGCAAGGATTGAACTCAAAGGGAATGATTTTAAAAAATTGCTCTCATCAGGTGTTAGAAAAACTGTCACGGAAAAATTAAAATCCCTCGGATATAAATTTATTTCTCTGGACCTCGAAGGCTTCAGAAGCGGAAGAATGAATGAAGGGCTGAAAAAATCATCCCGGCGAATCAGACGAGCCTGATGAAAAACTCAGACCTGCTTAAAGACCTTGAAAAATGCGTAAGGTGCGGAAGCTGCAAGGCTTATTGCCCCACGTATGATGAAGCTGAGACAGAAGCCATGGGAGCAAGGGGCAGGCTTACCCTGTTAAGAGAGTTGATGCTTCATAGGTTAAAACCAACACCAGTGCTGAATGATAAGATATTCAGCTGCATTTTATGCGGGGCATGCGCAGGCCTCTGCCCAAGTAATGTTGACATAACGGAGGATATATACAGGGGCAGAAACATCCTTAAACAAAGCGATAAAAAAAGACGGCATTTACGGATGCTTGCAAAGTTCTTTGTGCAGAGACCTGCTTTAACTTTCAGGATGTCTCAGATATTGCAGTATATAGCATTCCCGTATCTTGCAAAAAAAGGCTTTATACCTTCTAACTTCAACCTGCCTAACGTCCCATTCAAAGATGGGCAGCAGGTGTATAAGGTGTCTAAGCCTCGGGGAAGGGTGGCCATATTCACAGGCTGCAGCATAAATTTTCTGTATCCGCACCTCGGAGTATCTTTGATAAATATACTCCTTAAGGCCGGTTATGAAGTAGTGGTCCCAAGCGGTGAGGTATGCTGCGGTATGCCGCTCAGGACACTTGGGATGGAAGACGAGGCAATAGAACTTGCAAAAAAAAACGTAAGGATATTTGGCAAGTTAAAGGTTGAGGCTGTTCTGAGCCTTTGCCCTGCCTGTGTCCTTGCATTAAAAAATCAATATCCGAAAATGATCGGCAAGGGAATAAATGCTGCAATGGATGTATCAAGTTTTCTGCTCGATAAATTAGACCTCCATCAATTATCCCTGATTGCTAAACGCCCTGCTACTGTAACTTATCATGACCCATGCCATCTTATGTACGGGCTTGGCGTAAAAAAACAGCCGAGGGAGCTACTTAAGACAATCGGCATTAATGTATTGGAAAAAAAACAGGAAGGGTGCTGCGGCTCTGGCGGGCTTTTTAGCCTGTCGTACAGGGATATTTCAAACAGGCTGCTGCAAAAGCAGATTGAAAGCCATTCAGAGACAGGCGCCGGAACAATTGTAACAGCATGTCCCGGCTGCATGATGCAGTTAAGCAAGGCAAGTAAAGATAGGCCTGTTTTTCATATTATTGAGCTTATTGAAGAGGCATATTGCGGAAGTAATGAGTTATAATAAAAACCGAATTGTTCGGTCTTTATAGCAGGCTATAGCTAGCAATTTTAAATTTACAAGGTGGAGGGAATATGAAATTTTTTATTGACACGGCAAATGTTGCTGAGATTAAAAAGGCGTGGGAAGTAGGTGTTATTGACGGGGTCACGACAAACCCGTCGTTAGTTTCAAAAGAAGGGAAAGAGCCTGTTGAGCTTCTGAAAGAGATATGCTCGATAGTTGACGGCCCTGTAAGCGCAGAGGCAGTAAGCCTGAAATCAGACGAGATGATAAAAGAGGCGGAAATACTTGCAAAGATACATAAAAATATCGTTGTAAAAATTCCCATGACAGAAGACGGCCTGAGGGCAACAAAAAAACTTTCAGGCATGGGCATAAAGACAAATGTCACGCTTGTTTTTTCTCCAAGCCAGGCATTGCTTGCTGCAAAGGCAGGGGCAACTTATGTCAGCCCGTTTGTCGGAAGGCTTGATGACATAAGCCATTATGGGATGGGATTAATACAGGAGATAATGACGATTTATGAAAACTATGCATTCGAGACACAGATTATAGTTGCAAGCATCAGGAATCCATTGCATGTTGTTGAGGCAGCCAAGATGGGCGCCCATGTTGCAACAATTCCATATTCTGTAATAGTGCAGCTCACAAAGCATCCCTTGACAGATATTGGGATAGCGAAGTTCCTGAAAGACTGGGA
>CAKKPR010000079.1 GCA_919901705.1 Thermodesulfovibrionales bacterium
GAGGCTCATTCATTGTCATTGAAGACTGCCCTTGAAGCCAAGGCTGTGCCCCTTGAGAAAATGGTTAGCAAGGTGACTTCTACACCGGAGGGTAAAGAGTCATGGGACAAGGCTTGGAAAGAACAATTTGCCGAATGGCAGGCGCTCGTAAAACAGGGCAAGATGAGCAAGATAAAATATTACAGACTGATAAATGGAATAGGCCAGATATCGCTTGCTAAAGAATTGGGAATGGCGCAGCCGAACATAAGCAGAATCGAGAAACCTGGGTACAATGTGCCCACAAGAACATTAAAAAAACTTGCCAAAATATTTGGCGTAAAAATGGAGGATTTAATTGGGGACTGATACAGGGATAAATTTTATTGAAATTGCCTTGACTGAACTCATCTTTAAACTGAATGAAGATTTCAAGCCTCCAAAAGATGGTCTTCCGGTTGATATGAACTTTAAAGCAAGCCACTCATTTAGTCCTAACAAAAAAAATCTTTCAGTAGAGTTATCGATTGCGCTCTTTACGAAGCATAAGAATCGTCCTTTTTCCATGAAAGTGACTGTTGAAGGCATTTTCGCAGGAAAGGACTATGAACAGTTGAAAAAGTTTGCAAAGGTGCATGCAATAGCTCACTTGTTCCCATTTGTCCGGGAGATTATAGGGAATACTACAATGAAAGCAAATATGCCGCCTCTCCTTTTACCGCCAATTAACCTTTCTGCAATTCAATCAGAGAAAAATTAAAAAGACATGGCATTCTGGATAAGGCGTTTAAGGGGATGTTTTAAATAGCGGATAGCTTATTATTCTACTCTCACTGCCTTCATCATCCCGCATCGTACATGTTATAATAACCACAGCCGAAGTGGCGGAACTGGCAGACGCGCTAGGTTCAGGGTCTAGTGGTCGAAAGGCTGTGCGGGTTCGAGTCCCGCCTTCGGCACCATCTTCCTTTTAAATAAATTTTTTGAGTAATGCCTGTTTTATACGGATTCTGCAATCCTTATGGCTTCTTTCAAGTCAACTGCACCTGTATATATTGCCTTGCCGGTTATCACACCCCATAGATTTTTAATCTCCTTCAGGGCCTTTATATCTTCGATAGACGATACCCCGCCTGAGGCAATCACAGGGATATTAACAGTCCCGACCATATCTTTCATCGCCTGGATATTCGGGCCGCTGAGCATACCATCCCTTGATATATCAGTGTATATTATGCCTGCTGCGCCGTTTTTCTCCACATCTCCTGCAAGCTCTCCCGCATCAACTTCTGTGACCTCAACCCACCCATTCACTGCAACCTTTCCGCCCTTTGCATCAATGCCGACAATAATCCTTCCCGGATATTTTCTGCATGCCTCAATCAGCAAAAAAGGGCTTTCGATCACGGCAGTTCCGAGTATGATCCTGTTAATACCAGCCTCTGCAAGTTCATCTATTTTTTGTACATCCCTTATCCCGCCTCCGACCTCTATCTCCATGGAAACAGCTTCCCTTATCTTTATTATCGCGTCAAGATTTTTCTGACTTCCTGTGAATGCTCCGTCAAGGTCAACAACATGAAGGAGTTTTGCCCCGCATTCCTCCCATCTTCTTGCTGTTGATGCAGGGTCATTGGAATAGGCAGTGATCGCGTCTTTTCTCCCCTGAAGAAGCCTTACGCACTGCCCGTCCTTTAAATCTATTGCAGGAATAACAATCATGGAGTAATATACCATAACTTAACGCTATACCGGATAAGGGATGCTTGCGAAAATTAAAAATTCAATTAGTAAAATGAAAAATCATACAACAACGCTGTCAGCTGTCAGCTGTCAGCTATCAACATTTTTGATTATTTTTATTTGCTCTTTAATAAGCCCCCAGCCCGCCTATTCCTTCAACATCCCCGAAAAATTTGAATATGACCTGACATGGGCAGGCATAAAGGCCGGGACGTCCACGCTTGAGATAGCAAATGCCGGCAATAGCATAAAGATTATCTCAACTGCCAAATCAGTAAAATGGGTCTCTGTTTTTTATGATGTTGACGACAGGGTGGAAAGCACTCTGGTAAAAAACCCGGATATGTTATTTGTCGGGCAGCCTGTTAAATATAGGATTAAACTGCAGGAGGGCAGGCAGAGACGGGATAAGGAGGTTATTTTTAACTGTAACACTGGCAAGGCCGTTTATATAGACTACCTCGCTAAGGAAAAACAGGAATTTGCTGTGCCCTTTTTTATCTTTGACCCGCTGTCAAGTTTTTATTATATAAGAACACTTCAGCTTGAGGTCGGCCATTCAGTCTATGTGACTGTCTTCGACAGCAAAAAAACCTGGAATGTCGAGATTCAGGTACTGAGGAAAGAAAAGGTCGCCCTCCCGACAGGCACAGTAGATACAATTGTGATTAAACCATTAATGAAATCAGAAGGAATTTTTTATAAAAAAGGCAATATTCATATATGGCTGACAGATGACGAGAAGCGTATACCTGTAAAACTTCAGACAAAGGTCGCTGTCGGCTCTGTTACCGCAACCCTGGTAGGAGGCAGATATTGATACCCGTCTCAATTGTGATTGTAACAAAAGATGAAGAGCTGCATATTGAAGGCGCTCTTGCCAGCGCAAGGGATGCCGCTGAGATAATTGTTATAGATTCCTTCAGCACAGACAGGACAGTTGATATCTGCAAAAAATATACAGATAAGATATTTCAGAAAGAATGGCAGGGATATGCAAAGCAGAAACAGCTGGCAGTTGACGCCGCAGCAGGCCCCTGGGTGCTTATCCTTGACGCCGACGAACGGCTCACGCCTGAATTAAAATCAGAGATTACAAATGCAATAGCAAAAAACAGGCATAACGGATTTTATATGCCAAGAAAGAATTTTTTTGCAGGCAAATGGATCAGGCACGGCGGCTGGTGGCCTGACCATACATTGAGGTTATTCAAAAAAGAAGCAGGTTATGTTGAAGAAAGGGAAGTGCATGAAAAGGTAATTGTAAAGGGAAGCGTCTCGTATCTTAAAAATCCCCTTGAGCACTACACCTATAATTCCATATCTGACTATATTAAACGAATGGACACTTATTCTGCCCTTGCGGCAAAGGAACTCAAAAAAACCGGGAAGGTGCCCAATCCATTAAATTTAATTGTGAGGCCGCCGGCTGCATTTATAAAAATGTTTTTTGTCAGGCTGGGTTTTATGGACGGCATGCATGGATTGATACTTGCTGTGCTTTACAGTTATTACACTTTCCTGAAATATGCAAAGACGCGGGAAGTGACTCCAGTGGATTAATACAGGAAATTTTTTCGGCAAAGTGGAAACAGCCTGTTCCGGGAAACAGCTAAAAGTTAAGCCTTAAACTTTTTAACTTTACCCTTTTTCGCCTCAGGCGAATCAGCCAAGGCTGATAACTTTTTTTACTTACGCAGTCTTACGGCCGGCAACCAGCTTCAGGTCAGCGCTCTGTACTTTATACGGCAACCTCTCATTTCCGGCACAAGAAATAATTCCCCTCTTCATTTCAACCACAGAAGGATTTTTGCATCTGAATTTTTCTATGAGAAACTGAGCAGCCGCCTCCGGCTTTATAATATCGCCGCATGTGAAAATATCAACCGCCGCATATCCATACTCCGGCCACGTGTGAATTGAAAGATGGGATTCAGCTATAACTACCATGCCGCTTATTCCAAATGGACTGAATTCGTGGAAGGATACATCAATAATGGTTGCCCTGGCCTTTTTCGCTGCTGAGACCATTGCATTTTTAACCTTGTCGAGGCTTTTGAGAATTTCAGGATTACAATCCTTAAGTTCTATTAATAAGTGTTTACCTAAAGCATACAATCCACTACCTCCCTTCAATCCAATTTTTAACCCGAGAGCTCAGCGACTCTCGTTTAGCTAAATAAATTACAGTAAAATTATATACCTTGTCAAGAATTTTTTAAACAAAAAAATGCTTCCGCGGAAAAAATTTTCCGGAGAGGCGGTCTTCATCTTCCATTTTAGATGTCATTGAGCTATATTATTATGGAACCGGAAGAGGAGAAAATATGATTGACATAAAACTTTTAAGAGAAAATCCTGAAAAGATTATAGATGCGCTCCAAAAAAGGGGCGTTTATGGTAGTCCCAAAAATAGCGAAGAAATCACAGCGATGCCATATAAGCAATTAGAAGGAATGTTAGATATTGAGCAATTGCTTAAATTGGAAGGGGAGAGAAGAACTCGGATAAAAGAAGCCGATGAACTCAAGAATAGAAGGAATGTAGTTTCTGAGGAAATCGGGAAACTTAAACAGAAAAAACAAGACGCTGCCGGACTTATAGCTGAGATGAAAGGGGTTTCTGAAAAAATTAAAGAACTCGATGAGAGGCTGAAAAAAATAGAAGAGGATGAGAATAACTTCCTTCTAATTATTCCAAATATCCCTCATGAATCTGTGCCTGTTGGTAAAGATGAGGCAGAAAACATCAAGACAAGAAAATGGGGGGAACCCGGACAGTTCGACTTCCCTCCGCTTAACCACTGGGATATTGGTGAGATGCTCGGAATTATTGATTTTGACAGGGCGGCAAAGATTGCAGGCGCAAGGTTTTCTTTGATGAAAGGCATGGGAGCAAGGCTTGAAAGGGCCTTGATGAATTTCATGCTTGATACAAACACATCAAAAGGCTACAAAGAAATATTCCCGCCCATACTGGTGAATAAAGAATCCATGACAGGAACAGGACAGCTTCCGAAGTTCGAATCAGAACTTTTTAAAATAGGGTTCACTAAGGATACAATAGATTTTCTTAAAACCAAATTTATTACAGTTCAAAAAAATGAATACGAAACTATGATAGACGGTAAAAAAAAGAAGGAATGGATTCATATTGAAGCTGAGTTGAATCGTATGTTGGGAAATGAGCTTTATCTTATCCCGACTGCTGAAGTCCCAGTCACAAATATCCACAGGGACGAGATTCTGAATGAAGCTGACCTGCCGATTTACTACACTGCCTACACTCCATGTTTTAGGCGCGAGGCTGGTTCTTATGGAAAAGACACGAGGGGATTGATAAGACAGCACCAGTTCAACAAGGTCGAGATAGTAAAATTTGTAAGACCTGAAAACTCTTATGAGGAACTCGAGAAACTCACCAGAGACGCTGAAGATATTTTACAAAGACTTGGCCTTCCATACAGGGTTATAACGCTCTGCACAGGAGACATGGGGTTCTCATCTGCCAAGACTTATGATATTGAGGTATGGCTGCCGGGCCAGGACAGGTACAGGGAAATCTCATCATGTTCTAATTTTGAGGATTTCCAGGCAAGAAGAGCGAATATCAGATTCAGGCGTGAGGGCAAAAAAGGAACTGAGTTTGTGCATACACTAAACGGTTCTTCGCTTGCAATCGGCAGGACAGTCGTGGCCATCCTCGAAAACTATCAGCAAAAAGACGGGAGTGTTTTAATCCCCGAGGCCTTAAGGCCGTATATGGGGGTGGAGCTGATAAAATAGCCCCTACCTGTCAATCCCCCTTCATTTAATAAGACAGGACATAGCATTCTCTCTCATTCTCGCTTCGCTCCGAAGTATTTTGCCTCTTTATTCCTCTTAAATTCCCCCT